>JALZAW010000246.1 GCA_030948155.1 Candidatus Dormiibacterota bacterium
TGAGCGGCCACCAGGCCGCCTATGGTTTCGCCCCCAGCGCCGAACTCGCGGCTGATGGTGATGACTGGCATCGTGCTTGGGCTGAGATCAGCGGGCAGCTGCCGAAGGACCGGCCGCCGGACTTATTCCAGGTAGTCGCGCAGTTTCTTGCTGCGCGAAGGGTGGCGGAGCTTGCGGAGTGCCTTGGCCTCGATCTGGCGAATCCGCTCGCGGGTGACGCCGAAGCGCTTGCCCACTTCTTCCAGAGTCCGCTGATGGCCGTCGATGAGGCCGAAGCGAAGCTGCAGCACGCGCCGCTCTCGGGGCGTCAGGGTGTCCAGGATGTCCTCCACCTCGTTGTGCAGCATGGTCAGCGAGGCGGCGTCACTGGGAGCTGTGGCCTCCTTGTCCTCGACGAAGTCGCCCAGGTGGGAGTCGTCCTCCTCGCCGATCGGCGTCTCCAGCGAGACGGGGTCCTGCGAGACTTTGATGATCTCTCGCACCCGCTCGGAGGAGATGCCCATCTCCTCGCCGATCTCCTCGTCTGAGGGCTCGCGGCCTAGCTCCTGGAGCAGCCTCCGGGAGACCCTCACGAGCTTGTTGATGGTCTCGACCATGTGGACGGGGATGCGGATGGTTCGAGCCTGATCAGCGATGGCGCGGGTGATCGCCTGCCGGATCCACCAGGTCGCGTAGGTGGAGAACTTGAAGCCCTTCTCGTAGTCGAACTTCTCCACCGCTCGGATCAGGCCCATGTTGCCTTCCTGGATGAGGTCCAAGAAGGACATGCCGCGCCCTATGTATTTCTTGGCGATGGAGACCACCAGCCTCAGGTTCGCTTCGGTCAGGCGCTGTTTGGCCAGCTCCGAGCCCGCCTGGATGGCCTTGGCCAGCTCGACCTCGTCAGCGGCGGTGAGCAGGTTGACCCTGCCGATCTCCTTCAGATACATGCGGACTGGGTCGTCCAGCGAGACCGAGTCCATCATGGCGATCTCGAGCTGGGTCTCCTCATCGACGTCGTCCTTGTCGTCGAAGTCGCCGGGGCTGGCGGAGATCTCGATCCCCATCTCGGTGAAGGCCCCGAAGATGCGGAAGGCTTGGTCGGGGTTCCCCGCATCGAACTGGGGAAAGCCGTCCATCACCTCCTCAGGGCTGAGGAAGCCTTGTTCCTTGCCCTTGACGATCAGGATCTCCGCCTGCTGGATCAGCAGGTCTTCGAGTCGGACTTCAGCTTTTTCTTTGGTCTTAGCCAAATTCGGTCTCCAACCCTCAAGCTTGCCGCTGACTCAGCGCCACCGCGTACTCCCGGGAAAGCGCTTCGACGGCTGCTTCGTCCCCCCGTCGCTCGGCTTCGAGAAGACGCCCAATTATTGCGGATCGCCGCCTGGATGCGGCGGCCTGTGCGATCCTCTCGATGAGCTCCCGCACCAGTTCATCGTCGCAGCGAGGCGGCGCGGCGGCCCAGGCTCGCCACACCAGGTTCTGCTCCTCTTGCGGAAAGTCAGGTAGGCGCTGGCGCAGGGCTGCCACGCCTCCTTCCGAAAGCGCGTCGAGCAGGCGCACCAGCGCCTCCCGATCGTCAGCCTCGAGCTCGTTCAGGGGCAGCTTCTCCGCCACCAGGTCGGCAGCGTCAGGGCGCACTGCCAACACCTGGACTAGGTGGGCCACGCGGCCCGAGAGCCGATCTGCCGGCGGCTTTACCGACCGCCCATCGTTCCTGACAGGCGTGTCCGGCAGGCTGTTCGGGGCAGCTTGGCCCTGCGAGGTGGCGCGTCCAGGCTTGCGCTGGACCGAGGGAGCAGTGAGCAGCTTGGGATCGATGCCGAACCAGATTGCCGCCTCCTGGCGGACGCTTTCGGCCACGGCGGGTTGCGGGATCCGCGCCAGGATGCGGTGGATACGGGCAACTGCCACCTCAACGTCCGCCGGACGGTTGGGGCTCAGGTCGGCGATCTCCTCGCGGATCCAGTGTTCCCAACCCGGCCGAGCCTGTGCCAGTGCGTCGTCCCACCGGCCACCTGAACGAAGGTACTCGTCAGGATCCTTGGCTCCGCTGGGAAGGCGGGCCACGCGCACGCGCAGACCGTGCTGGGCGGCCTGCTCGGTCGCCCGCTGGGCGGCCTGGCGGCCGGCCGCATCCTGGTCGAAGCACAGCACCAACTCGTCTGTGTAACGTCGCAGCAGGCGGACCTGATCTTCGCTGAGCGCCGTGCCGGAGCTCGCCACCGCGTTCCCCACCCCGCGTTGGTGGCCCATGATCACATCGAACTGGCCTTCCATGAGCACCGCGTGGCCGCGCTCCTCGATGACGGGACGAGCCAGGTCAAGGGCGAAGAGTACGCGAGATTTGCTGTAGACCTCGGTTTCGCGGGTGTTGATGTACTTGCGCTGCTCATCTTCCAGGATCGTGCGGCCGGTGAAGGCGAGGGTGTTGCCGCGCGCATCCCGGATCGGCACGACGAGCCGCTGCTGGAAGGTATCCAGCCCGTCCCGCCTGACGAGTCCTGCCTGCTGCGCGTCGGCTGCTGAGAGCGACCGCTTGCGCAGGTACGCCGAAAGCCCACTGCCGCCGGGCGCATAGCCGAGGCCGAAGCGACTGGCCACGTCGTCTTCGATCTCTCTCTCCCTGAGTAACCGGCGCCCCGGCTCGCCGGCAGGGAGGCTGGACAGAACGTACTGGTAATACTTCCCGGCCAGGTCGTTGAGTTCGACGAGGCGGCGTCGGAGCTCAGTCCGGCGTCGCTCACCAGGCGCCCGTTCGGGGAGCTCGACGCCCGCGGTGTCGGCCAGCAGGCGAAGGGCTGCGGGAAAGTCAACCTTTTCGATGCGTTGGACGAAATCGAAGATGTCACCACCCTGCTGACAGCCGAAGCAGAACCAGGATTGCTTCTGTTCGCTGACCGCGAAGCTGGGCGTCTTCTCCCGATGGAAGGGGCAAAGCCCTACCCACTCCCGGCCCTGCTTGCGCAGGGGAACGTGCTGACGGGCAACGTCCACCAGGTTGAGACGCGCGCGAACCTGCTCCACGGCGTCGTCAGCACGCAGCGGCGGCATGAGGCTGCCAGTATGCCCTCAGCCAGAGGCGAGGCCCGCCACCGGCCCCGGCCGAGCCCATGCCGCCATCCACTCAGTATTGACGGCCCTGGGCCGCACAGTGAAGACCCCCTGTAAAGACAGCCGGAGCGGTGTCAGGGGCCGCAGCCAGACCGCGCGGCCACCGCCCCCAGGGCGTTGACAATCGCCACCAGCAGGCCGGTAGCGGGGCGACGCCGCACCGGCGGGAGCAGCATGCCCATGCGTTTCCTGCCTGGCCCCGGGTAGGTTACTCTGGCCTACGCCGACGGTTCGGCGGCAGAGGGATGGCAGATATGTTTGCGGCCCCGGATCCCAGCCCAAACCCCCAGAGGAGTGTCGGGCAAGCAGATCTGAGGCAGGATGAGGCGGGTGACTCCAGTGCGGAGGACGTGCTGTCGGCTCTTTATGAAGCCGAGTATGCGCCCTTGAACCGCACGATCCAGCGGATCGGTCTAGACCCCGCTAGCGCTCAAGACGTCGTGCAGGAGGCGTTCGCCAAAGCGCTCCGCAGCTGGAATCACCAGGCCGACGTGACCTCGACCAAGCCCTGGGTCTACCGCATAGCCATCAATACGGCCATTGATCAGCTGCGGAGCGGCAAGTTGCGCGGGATGCTCCCTCAGCGGATGTACCTTCCGCAGGGAAGTCAGTTCGATTCGTCCGAAGCCCGCGATCTGACCGAGACCCTGATGCAGGGGCTGACTGCCCAGCTTCGAGCGGTGGTCGTCCTCTTCTACTTCCAGCGCTTCCGCCACGAGGAGATCGGGGAAATGCTGGGCATCCCCCGCGGCACTGTCGCTTCCCGGCTGCACACTGCGATGCGCCATATGCGAGCCCGAGCGGACGAATTGGCTGAACGAGAAGCCAGCCTGGAACGTGAGAGTTAACGGATAGGGATGTCAATGAGTGACGACGTGGGGTTTGAGTCGTGGCTGGAGGAGACTGTCCAGCGCGAGACCGCCGCCTTGCCGGCGCCTCCGGCGAACTGGGCAGGCGTCGTGTCGCTCGCGGGCGGTACTGCCGCGGCTGCGGGTGGCGCAGCCGCTGCTGGCGGTGGCGCGACTGCCGCTGGAGCGAGTGGCGGCAGCAGCGCTGGTGCGCTTGGCACGGGCGGCGCAGGCGTCGCCGCCACAGGTGGTGGAGCGGCCGGGGCTGCCGCGGCGGGTGGAGGCGCAGCCGGTCTGGTGGCGGGATTCAGCGGTGTGCTGCTGGCTGTGGCGACGAGTGTCTTGCTCGTGGCTGGCGGACTATTCGCCTGGCATGCGACCGGAGGCTCCCTGCCAGGCCTACCCGGCAGGCCCGGCTCGAACGCGACCAGCCGGAACGGGCCGCCCGCCGGGCCAAGTACCCCTGCGCTGACACCCTCCAGCTCACCGTCCGAGCAGCCTTCGGCCTCTACTTCACCACCGGCGCCCTCACCGGAGCCGAACCCAGGGGGCGGCCAACTGCCTTCCGACAACGGCACTCCGGGCAACGGCACTCCGGGCAACGGCACCCCGGGCAACGGTGCAACGGGGGGACCGGCGAACAACCCGTCGACCCCGACCGGTCCCACCCCAGTCCCTCAACCCGGGGCCAGGCCAACGCCAACACCAGCGCCG
>JALZAW010000247.1 GCA_030948155.1 Candidatus Dormiibacterota bacterium
GCTGCCAGGGCAAGGAAGCCACCATCTCGGCAGGCGTAGACGTCATAACACGCATAGCGGCCCGAGAGCAGCGGCGCCAGCTCGCTGGGCGCCGCTGCCTGCTCGGCCAGCGTCAGCTCGAGCCAGCGGTGCGCGACCCTGGCCAAGCCCACGTCCAGGTGCCGTCCGGACCCGCCGCGGGCAACTTCGTAGAGGGCACCTGCGATCTGGAAGGCGGCCATCTGCGCGCCTCCCAGGTCCGCCACCTGCACGCTGAGCGGATGGGGTTCTCCGCCCCGCGGCCGGTTCAGGGCCAGCACTCCAGCCAGGGCCACGTAGTTGAGATCGTGGCCCGCCCGCCCCGCCAACCGGCCGGATTGGCCATAACCGGTGAGCGAGCAGAAAATCAGGCGGGGATTGGCAGCGCTCAGCACCGGCCAGCCCAAACCCAACCGCTCGAGTGTCCCCGGCCGGTTGCCCTCCAGCACCACGTCGCTCGCGGCTGCCAGACGGAGCAGGCCCTCGCGTCCCGCTTCAGCTTTCAGGTTCAGCACAGCGCTGCGCTTGCCGGCCGAGATTGCGTCGAAGAGCACGCTCTGGCCGTCGACGAGCGGCGGATAGCGGCGGAGAGGGTCGCCTTCCGGCGCTTCCACCTTCGTCACGTCGGCGCCTTGCTCAGCCAGGAGCAGGCTGCAGAAGCCGCCGGGCAGGAGGCGGGTCAGATCCAGCACGCGCACCCCGGCCAGGCTCACAAGCCCATTGTCGACCCTCCCATGCACTTGGCAGGTTCACCGCTTTCATGCATTAATCAGCCATGGCCACCCACTTTCCGTTGCCTTCGCTGACGCTACGGGTGCCGGCGCCGTTCTCGGGCGTCGAGGAATTGGGCTTCTCCGCCCGCTATCCCGAGCAGGGGCTGTTCGCTCCTCTGCGGGATGTCCCCCTCTGGATCGAAGGGCCTGCCCGGCCGATGGCAAGGCTGATCCACCGACTGCACATGCTGGCCGCGACATCCGCGGCGGACCATGGCTGGCGGGACCCGGTGTCCCTCAGCGACGAGGTGGTGATCATCGCCTTCCATGGCGCCGCCGCGGCAGCCGTGGACGGGGAGCTGGTCAGGCCTGAGCCGAACTACCTGCTCAACCTGGTGCGACCCGTGGTCTTCCCCTTCCTCCGCGACTGCGCTGAGGTGGCCCACCTGCGCCTCTGCGAGTCGATTGAGGTTGGCGTCCTCCACTCTGACGCCACGCTCGCGGAGCTCACGCTCCGGCTGGCCGACATCACCAACAGCAACGGTGAGGACCTCCTGGTCGCCTAGGACCCCCGGTGGACCCCAGCCTCGATGTGCTCATCGCCAAGATCGAATCCGCGAAGTCTCTGGTTGTCTAGGCAGTCCGCCGCGGATCGCTCAGTAGGCTGACAGCGGCCTGCCACCACCTCTCATCGCCCTCCTCTTTTCGCAGCAGCCAGTGTTCGGCCCCCCAGAGCACCACCGTCTCAAAGCGCAGCTGGGCCAGGCGGCGGACCAGTACAGGCAGGCGGCCCGCATCGTGCCCGGCCTCGCCCCAGGGCTCGGCCTGTGCCTCGATCACCCAGGCCCTGCAGCCTGCCCTTTCGACGCGCCGGCGAAGCCACGCTGCCTCCCAGGGCCAGGTCGGCCGGGCGCGGCTGCCGGGCAGATGTGTGTAAACGTCAAGCCCCAGCACGTCACCGGGCAGGAGCAGCGGCAGCAGCTGCGCTTGGGCGCTGCGCCAGCGTGATGGCCGGGAGGCCCACTCGCTGCGCAAAGTGAAGTGGCGGAAGCAGTTCAGCACGACCGGCCGGGAGTCCAGCTCGCGCACGATCGCCAACTCAGCTCTGAGCAGGCCAAGGTCGACCAGAGCGTTCTCCGGACCTGAGCGGTTGCGCGGCTCGTTCTCGACCTGCCACGCCGCCACTGCCGGATGAGCACGGTGCCGGCGGACCGACTGCGCCACGAATTCGAGCACAGCCTCCTCCTCGCGCCCGGCTGGAACATAGAACTCCGGCCAGCGCATGCCCTTCATGCCAACCGTGAGCAGGACCCGGGCCCCAGTGGCGGCTGCCGCATCCAGGTACACTTCCAGCTCCGAGCTGCCGGCCACTACCTCATCCCAGAAGCAGCTCAATCGAAAGCCACGAAAGCCTGCGCTCAGCAGGGTTTGGAAAGCGGCTGGCGCGTCAAGCCCCAGGTGGTCCGCGTGGCGCGGGCTGAAGTTGACGCCCCACTGCGGCAGCAGCCCTGCGTCGGGTGGCCGGCCGCTCAGCGAGGCAATTCTTCGCTGCCGGGCAGCGCGTTCTCGCCAACTTGAGCCGGGGGAGCCTTCAGGCCCCGGTGGCGCGCCAGCTCGGCCGCCGCTTCGAACTCCGCGGAGCTCAGCTGGAGCTCGCGCAGGAATGGGTCCTCGGCGCCGATCCGGC
Source organism: Candidatus Dormiibacterota bacterium (assembly GCA_030948155.1). Lineage (GTDB taxonomy): Bacteria > Chloroflexota > Dormibacteria > Dormibacterales > Dormibacteraceae > Dormiibacter. The sequence goes on from JALZAW010000247.1 coordinate 2,419, forward strand.
CTCCGGGCGAGCGCCCTGCCAGAAGCCTCTCCAGACCGTCGGCATGCGTCTGGACAGCCGCCAGCACCGCGCGAGCCCTCACCAGCTCCATCTGCGCAGCTCCCTCTTCCCCAGCCAGGGCGGCTCCTGCCTGTCCCGCCCGAGCCCGCGCCTGGGCTGAGCCGAGCCGGGCGCGGAGAAGGTGCAGGTCGGTCCGGAATCGATCGATCTCAGCATCGAGGCGCCGCCCCGCCTGGCGAAGACGGTCCTCGTCGTCCGCGAGCTGTCCAACCTCCGCGCGCACTCGCTGCGCCTGCTGCGCGCTCAACAGTCGCTGTGAGGCCGCCTCCATTCGGTTGGTATCCGGGTCGGCGACGAGATGGGAGCGGGGCCGCGTCCCCTCCCTCTTCCCTTCGGCGTCCAGGTGGCGGGCGTGCATCTCGAGCCGGGTGCGCGCGGCGACCACCTCCGCCACCGCCTGACGGATCTGCTCGCGCAGCTGCAGCTGCGCGTCGCAGATTCTGTCGAGCGCCGCCAGCGGATCGGGCGGGTCGGAATCATGAGCGCCGGCGAAGAGCGAGCGGAGGAAGCCGCCGGCCACTAGTGGAAGCCCAACTAGCGGCGCGGCGGCTCGTCGGCTGAGGACTGGGCGCCCTGGCCATTGCTTGGCGACGACTCGCCGCCCGGTCCAGACCCGCCGCCGCCGAGCAGGTTGCGCGCGAGCTTGAGTCCGGTGGCGCCCTGGCTCAGCGCCTGCGCCAGCGTGTCCGAGATGCCCTGCGCACCGTTCAGCACAATCAGCTGATCGATGTCCCCGAACGGCTTGGCTGCCGCTTCCACGATCGCCGGCCATTTCTCGGCCAGCTGCTGACCGATGACTGCATCCTGGTTGCTGGCCAGAGCGTCCGCCCGGGCCTTGATGGCGTCAGCCTCAGCCATGCCCCGGGCCTTGATCGCGTCTCCCTCGGCCAGGCCCTTGGCCCGCGTCGCATCCGCCTCGGCGATGCCCAGCATTCGGGTCTGCTCCGAATTCGCCCCGGCCTGCAGCTTCACCCGCTCAGCCTCGGCGCCGGCCTGGAGCTTGACCTTGCTGGCATCCGCCGCCGCCTGCAGCTCCACTTCGCGGGCTCGGCCCTGAGCCTGGGCGATGTGCGACTCTCGTTCCGCTCCGGCCAGCGTCACCTGCTCGTAGGCCCTGGCGTCGGCCGGCTTGCGGACCTGCACCTGGAGCTGCTGCTCCACCCGCTGTGCCTCCAGCTCGGCGACCTTCGTCTCCTCGACCACCACCTTCTGCCGGGCCGTCGCCTCGGAGAGGGGGCCCGCCTGCCGGGCTTGGGCGGAAACCTGGTCCACCTCGGCCTGATAGCCTGCCTGCTTCATCTGAGCGTCGCGGCGCGCCTGGGCCTTGATGGCTTCAGCCTCCTGCTCCTTTTCGGTGGCGTCTCGGTCGGCCTGCGCTTTGGCGATGCGAGCTTCTCGTGCCACCGCCCAGGCGTGCGGCTGAGCCAAGTTCTCGATGTATCCAGTGGGGTCGATGATCTCCTGGACCTGCGTCGAGTCGACGATCAGGCCCAGCTTTTCCATCTCCGTTCCGACGTGCTCGCGGGCAAGGCCTGTCAGCTTCTCCCGATCCCGGATCATGTCTTCGACGGTCATGTTGCCCACTATCGCCCGCAGATGGCCCGCGAACAGGTTGTGGACCTTCTGATCCATCTGGTTCTGCTGGTCCAGGAAGCGCCGTGCCGCGTTAGCTATCGAAACCATGTCGTCGCCGACCTTGTAGATGACCACGCCGCGAATCTTGAGCGGGATGCCCTGGTGGGTCACGCAGTCGATCTGCAGCTCGGTCTCATGCAGATCGAGTGAGAGGCGGCGCACTGCCTGCACGCCGGGCACCACCAGCGTGCCCTTGCCAGTCACTATCTTGAAACCAAGGTTCTGTTCAGCGCCACCGCCGTGGCGGAGGCCGGAGATGATCAATGCCTCATTCGGCTCGGCCACACGCCACATGAGTCGGAACAGGATGAAGAGCAGGATCAGCGCCAGCACCGCTGCGCCAACGACCAAGCCGAAGACCGAACCGATGAAAAACTGCACTGCCTTCCTCCTTGCGCCTCTGGGCTCCTAGATCGGGCTGACTATCACAGTGCGCGGGGGTAGATGCTCAACGATGACCACGCGGCTGCCGCGAGCGATGACCTGCTCGGGGTCCGCTGGGTAGGCGTTGAAGGCTTCGCTGCCGCCGCGAA
>JALZAW010000017.1 GCA_030948155.1 Candidatus Dormiibacterota bacterium
ATGCATCTCCGAGCTCATCGCACCACTACTCGCGGCGTTTCGAGCCGTTTTCTTGCGGCCCCATGCAGGCCGTCCGCGTGGTCGACCAGGTCGGCGATGGCGGCCTGCAGAAGGTCGAGCGCGTCCGTGACCCGCTGGGCGTCGCTGTAGGCGCGCTGGTACGCGAGCTCGTGATCCTGCTTGCGCACCTCCGCTAGGTGCTCGCTCAGCCGGCACCTGAACCAGTCCTCGAATGGCTGGTCCTGGTCCTCCTGACTGCTAACGTTCAACATGGCGCCGCCTCCTGTCAAGGTGTCGCCCACGGGGGCGGGCCGGTTTGCGCCGGCGCCGCCCTCACCCCGCTACGGCAGGGAAGGACGCAGCATCAGCCTAGCACACGCTAGGGTGATCCGCTATTGCACCATGCGCCGGAACCACGATCGGCGCTGAGGCTTGGTTTCTCCCGCAGGTTCCGAAGGCGCCTCAACGTGCGCCGGGAGCATCCGCTGGGCCAGCTCTTGGGATTGCCCTAGCAAAACCCGAAGCTCCCGCTCAGCTTCAGCGTGCCGCTGCCGCTCCGATTCGAGCATCCGGAGTAGTTGATCGCGTTCGCCGCGCAGGTCCACGACCTGGTCGACGTTCGCGGTACGGGCGGGGGCTTCCGGGACCTGGACGCGCCACTTCCCAGTCACCCCAGGGTCACGCTCGCCGGTGAGCTGGCCGGTTGCCAGCCGCCGGCGCACCGTGTCCACGCTGACGCCGAGCCGGACGGCCGCCTCCGCTATGCCGACCTCAGGCACGAGGCCAGGCCATCCGGGCCAGCGGTCGCCGTCCCTCCTGCTTCCGCGTCGGCAGGTCCTCGGCGAGCAGCTGCGCCCGCCGGCGCCGGGCCGCCGAGCGGCAGGCCGGCGAGCAGAACCTCGGAGGGCGCCCCGTAGGCGACCTGTGGAGGTTCCTCCCGCAGTGCGCGCACTCCGCCATGGCCACCAAGGACCCTAACAGGTTTCGTGACGCACTAGGATGCCCCCCACGGCTGGCGAGCCCCAGCCGCCGTGGTAGCCGCCACCGCTCGTCCTGCACCGCCCTTCCTGCCTAGCCCAGCGCCATGGCGTGCGCTCGCTTGAGCGCGCGCTGACCTGCCGGTGACGCCTGGAACTTCTCCATCTGCTGGGCCGGGTCCAACTGGTCGTATCCCAGACCCAGCGCCCATTTCCTGCACTGCAGCTCCAACCACTTGCGCGCCGCCACCGTCAGCGCCGGGGCCGCTGGCGCGTCCGCCTTCCGGGCCGTGGTGCCTGCCCGATCGTCAGCCGCGGCCCATGCCTTTCGAAGCGCCGCCTCACCGACCGACTCACCTTTCGCAGGTCCGGTGATCACCTCTAGGACCGCCGCCTTGGCGAGCTCGACACGCGCTTGGGTGTTGTACGCCTCCAGCAGCGCCGGATCAGACTCCAGCCCCGCGCCGACAACCTCGGCCTCGGCGATGCCGAGCTCGGCCTCGGCCCTCTTCGCGAAGGTTGCCAGCCATTCGACGTCATCTTTCTTGCTCATCGGTTCCTCCTCCGGGGTGTGGTGGCTGTGCCACCGTCTTCTCTCGGCCCAAGCGCTCAGGACCTCCTTCGCGACGTCCTCAATCACGGCCTTATCCATCGTCTGTCCGGGCGCGCCGTCACCGGCCTGTACGCCCTCTAGGACCGTCGCAATGCGGTCAAGGTGGCGCGCGATCTCCTTTAGCCGAAAGTCCAGCTGCCTGAACTCCTGCTCAGTCGCCATAGCTCCCCCCTCTCATTTCCACAGCGATTCCCGGTAGCCGACGCTCATGGGCGCGATCAGTGGGACTTGCCGTCGGGCGCTCAGCTGATGCACGACCGCCGCGAGCGCCACGGCTCGATCGTCGTGACCCCCGCCTACCGCCGCGATCCTCGCGAACCCCCCCGGCGTCGGGCGGGCCTCAAGGTTCAAGAGCTCCCGCACCAGCGCGTCGTCGTCCGGGAGCACGATCTGTCGCGTGTTCAGCGCCACCTTGAGGCTCGCGAACGCGTCACCCTTGCTCTGCGAGGTCCAGGGCTGGTAGCGGGCGCGAACTCCCCGCCTGGCCAGCCCCTCCACGATCGCCGCCGCCGCGTGCTGGTCGGTCGTGACCTCGCCCACTCGGTACTCGTGGGCGATATCGCGCACGGCGTCGAGCGTCAGGTCGTGACCGGCCCGAGTCCAGGCCCACATGCCATCGACCAGAATCCGCCCGCCGTCCTCTTTCGCCTCCCTGTGCGCGATCGCCGCGGTGAACGCATCCCTGAAATCGGCCGGGTCAAGGCTCATCTTGTAATTGATCCCGGCCGCCGGCGGGCTGATCCGCCGGCCGCGCTCGACCGCTGCCAGCACGTCGTCAGCGCTCAGGTAGGCGCCGGCGCTGTCGAACTCGGCGAGGTACTCCCGCCGGAAGAGTTCCGGGTCCTCGACCTCACGCTCCGCGAGCCACTCGGCCGAGATCCTCGGGTTCATCGCCGCCGTGCTTCGGTGCCGGTAGTGGACTCGCGGGAACTTCCCGCTCGACCCGCGCTCGACCAGGCGCCAGAAAGCCCCCTGCCGCCATCGCGGCGTCGAGATCGCCACCAGCCACCCGGCATGTCCGAACTGCGCGAGCGACGGATGCGCCGCCTCCAGCACTCGATCGCCAGCCGCGTTGCCCTCCTGGGTGTCCACGTAGTGGGCGAGCTCGTCCAGCACCGCACACGACCAGGCACCGCCTCGGATCGCCCGAGCCGAGCAGGGATAGGCGCGGATCCTCGACCCGTTCGTAAAGGCGATCTCGTCCGTCGTCGGCGCTCCCACCAGGAGCCGGCGCAGCCTCGGGCTCCTCTCCACCATCGCGGCGATGCTCGCGATGTGGTCGTGGGCAGCATCGAGGCGCTGAGCCACGACCGCCGTCACCCGAGGCTCACCCGGCCGAAGATGCTCCCGCAGCTGGTCGCGAACGACCGCGTCAAAGAGCGCCAACACGTCGGCGAGCAGGCTCTTTCCGCCCCGGCGCCCGCACTGCCACACGGCCTGAGAGGCACCACTGGCCTCGAAGCTGGCCAGCATCTCCGACTGGACCGCCGACAAGTCCAGCCCGAGCTCCTCACGGGCGAACTCCAGGATGCGGCTCACGCTCCGTTCGCCTCGACCCGGCCCACCGTCGTCGCCTGCACCGGCCCGCCCTCGCGCTGGCCGTAGCGCTGCCGTAGCTCATCAGACGCCCGTTCGGCGTGCTCCCGCTGCTGGAGCACGCTCAGATCACCGAGCAGCCGGGCTCTCGCAGCCGGCCCCACGCCCAGTTCCCCAGCCATCGAGCGGAACTCCCTCAGCAGGGCCAGATAGAGCGAGGCGCACCCGCGTGGTCGGCCCCGTGAGTCGATCAAGCCCCCACCGAGACGGTCCAGATAGCCGTCGATCTGACGGATGCGGACCAACAGTCGGGCCAGCGCTTCCACGTGGAAAATGTCGGCCTGCGTGGCGAAGGGCAGGCTCGTACTGATCGCGCTCTGGACCTCGGCGATTACGGGCGGCACATTGACTGCCACGATCGCCGCGCTTCCGGCCCCGTGCTTCGCCGCCGCCTGGTTACCAGGCTCGAACGGCGGCCAGCTGTAGCGCCTCGCCTGCCCCACGCCCGGCTTACGCATCAGCGACGTTCCTCAGCCTTGAGGCGCTTCCGGAGCCGCTGCTCGGTGCGACGCATGCCGTGGCGCTCCACGATTGGCCAGGGACCGCTGTTCATCTCGGCCGTCACCACTGAGGCAACGCTCCCCTCGATGACCACGAGCGCCACCTTCGGCCACTCGTTCACGTTGAAGGCGAACCGCCCGCCCGCCGGGAACGTCTTCGTTGACTTCATCCAACCGCGCGGCTTCCGGCTGAACGAGGCACCTTCCAGAAACCGGCGGATACTGGCCCGGGCCTCAGGTGGCGTCAGCCCAGGCTCCACCCGCTCTGCCCAACGTAGGTGGGCATGCTCGGTGATGTACAGCGGGGGCGGGGGTCGGCTGTCCATGGGTGGACCCTCCATTTCGCAAATGGCGGGCTCAGGACACGGAACGAACGAACTCACAACGGGGCGGCCTCGGCAAGATGCCGGTACAGGGTCGCCCGGCCCACGCCCAGCTGACGAGCGATCTCCGCTCGCGGCACGCCACCGGCTTCCAGTTCGCGGAGCGCGCTCAGACGGCGTGCCGTCATGACCGTTTTCGGACCCCAGCGCCTACCCCGCGCTCGGGCAGCATCCACCCCGGCCTGCACGCGCTCCCGCGTCAGGTCGCGCTCGAACTCGCTGATGGCAGCCAACACGTGGAACACGAGTCGGCCCGTCGCGCTGGTCGTGTCGATCTTGTCATGGAGGCTCTCGAAGCCGATCCCACGCTCACCCAAGTCCTCGATCGTGGTCAACAGATGAGGCAGCGATCGGCCGAGACGGTCGAGGCGCCAGACCACGAGCGTATCGCCCGGCTCCAACTCGGCAAGGCAAGCGGCCAGCTGCGGCCGATCATCCTTTGCACCGCTGAGCTTGTCCACGAAGATCGCGTCCTCGCAGCCGGCCTTGTGCAGCGCGTCCAGTTGCAGGTCGAGCAGTTGATCCCGAGTCGAGACGCGGGCGTATCCAATGTGTCTCATGAACCCCATTCTACGCCTGATGCCCGGTATGCGGGAGATGGGTTTGTGAGACAGGGTCACCACTTCACCCGGTGTCTCGGGTTGAGACGTCCCACGATCAGTAGTCTGTGAGAGCTCGCGGCCACCCCGGAAGTGGTCGCGCATCGTTCGGCCAGATCCGGCTCGGGACGCGGGATCGCCTCCGGGTACCACTCCGTTCGCCCTGCGGGCGCCCCTCCGGCTCCTCGATGGCCTGCCTTGTGTGGGAGTTACGGAACAGCCATGGGGGCTGGCGCCCCCCTGGGGAAACGGGTCCATGACGGAACTGACGCGACTGACGCGGTTGTCCCGAAAAGTCGCCCATGTAGGCGTGTTGAGCAAAGAAGTGGGAGATAGCGTCATGATGCGTCAGTTCCGTCATTCCGAAGGGCAAGGCCGGTCCACATGCGCGCCCGCTCGGTCCTCGTATCCGTAAATCCGCGCTCGCCCAGCAATCGGCCAAAGGTGCGTTTGGACACCGCCCGTTCACCGGCGGCGTTCGCCCAGCCCTCGTACGCCTGATACAGGCTGGCCGCCGACTCCTTGGCTCTCGGGTCGACCAGGCAGCAGTCGGTTAGGAAGCCGCCGAGAACGTCCATCTCCTCTCGATAGGCTGCCGTCGCCGCGAGTACCTCTTCGGGCTCATCGAGGCCGTGGGCCTGCCAGTCGAGGCAACCGCGAACCGCCCAGGAGAGGACGCCGGCGGCTTCGGCTCTCAGCTTCTCGGGTAGGTTGCGGTCCTGCTCTGCGTCCGGGATGGTGACCGTGAACGGGATGAGCCTGATGCGCCTCCAGATGGCGTGATCGGAGCCTCGGATCGTCGGCTTGTGGTTGGCGGCCAGCCACACCTTGTACTGCGGGGTGTAGTCGAAAAACTCCCCGTAGAGGAACCGACAGCTGACGGTGTCACCGCCGGTGAGTTCCTTGACGACCACCTCGGAAAGTCGGCGGCCCGCGTCGACCTCGACGGCAGAGACGAAGCGAGCGCCCACCAGGGCGGCCAGGTCGTTACGTACCCGGTCGTGGTCGGACATGAGGAAGGCTTCGAATTGCGCCCTCCGGCCGTAGTCTCCCACCACTCTTTGAGTCGTTTCTAGAGTCACCGTCTTGCCGTTGGCGCCCGTTCCATGGAGAAGGAACAACACCTGCTCGCGGGTGTCGCCGCTCAGTGAGTAGCCCACCGCCCGCTGAAGGAAACAGCGGAGGCGCTCGCTGGGCAGGATGCGGTCGAGGACGTATTCCCAGGTCGGGCACGTAGCCTCCGGGTCGAAGTCGATATCGACCAGCCGGGAGATGAGGTCGGCGCGTGCGTGCGGTCGGAGCGCACCGGTCCGCAAATCGAGCGTCCCGTTCCGGCAATTCAGCAGCCAGGGATCCGCGTCGAGCTCGGCCGGGGTCACCGGGACTGTTGGCTCGGACTCGGCGAGGACCACCATGTTTTGAATCTGGTTTCGCGCTTCGGATTTCTGTGCCCAGCGCGAGAGCGCCTTACGTTCTCCTGGATCGACCGCATCACCCGCCTCGCCATAGATCGTCAACACAGTGTCCTTGGCACGTCGGAGCACAGCTCCGGTTCCGTCACGCTGCCAGCGGCGCCCGTCCCATACCAGCCAACAGCGCCACGGGTGGCAGTACCGGAGGTCGCGGCCGTGCTGAGCGACGAGGCGCCGAGCATTCGCAAGCTCAGTGTCCTTGGCACCCGCAGTAGGCGGAACAAAATCGGCGTCTTGCATTAGGACCGGCCCCACCGCGCTCATGACGCTTCCTGCCGATCGCCGCTCCCGATCAGGAGGGCCGCGGTCCGCAACCCGTCATCAGTGAGGGCTTGGACAATCCGTCGCAGCGTCGACGGCCAGGGTTGCCGCCGGCAGCAACTCTTATTGGGCTCGTGGACGATCAGCCCGAAGCTGGGTACCGTGCCCCTGCCGGCCAGCCGGCGCAACTGCGCGTGGACAAGCCGACGGTAGTGGCGTTCGCCGAGATACTGTGCGTGGTTGATTTCGACGTCGTGCCGAGCAGGCCGGCGCCCTGTACTCCGCTCGCCTACAACGTTGCGATTTAGGCTACAATTCTCGATGGATGGCGCCGGCTCCAACGGCTGCCTCCTCAACCGCGGTCGGGAGGGAAGCCCGGTCGCGGTTTTCTCTTGTGCGAACTTGGTTAGCGAGCCACGCTTCGAGGTCGGAGCGTCGAATCCTCAACCGCCGTGAGGTCGATAGCACCGGCCCGATCTCGTGCATCAGCTGATAGGTGTCGTGGCGATTCACCTGCAGGAGTCGTTGAACGTCGGTCGGTCGTAGTAACAGCGGCGGCTCGGCGTCGATCGTGCCCGTGTGGGTCGCCATGTGCAGAGTCTAGCCGCCCTACGTTGCCGTGTCAAACATGTGGTGGTCAGTATGTGCGGTCGCCACCACATGTCCGCGCCTCCAACACATCCACCGCGAAGGGCGGCAGCTGCGGCCCCCACTAAATGGGGGAGTCAGTCCTTGGGCGTCGGCTTCCGCAGCCACTCGCGCAGCAGCTTCTCAAGGGCTGCGGTCTTGGTCAGCAGATCCTCCATGCCGATCCGCAACAAGACCACGCGAGCCTGCTCGTCAGAGTTCACCGAAATCCTCCCGCTACCTGGACGAGCGCCATGCGCCGCCCGCCCGGCTCCACCTTCACCGCACAGCAGCCCGGCAGCAGCGCCTTGAGCGCCTGCGGATGCAGCTCGTACCGCTGCCCGGCGTGCGTGGACCCTAGCGACCCTGACCCGTTCCCATAGTCGATCGAGCGCGTTGACTCGATCACCGACCGAGTCCCGAAAGCGTCGGCAATCGCCTGTGCATCCTCGTGGCCGACCTGGTGACAGATGATCAGCCCCACCCCGAGTAGCGCCCTGCGCAGTCCGATCGGCTCGGGTAGATACTGACTGCCGACCATCGCAGGCATCCGAGCCTCGCGCGCCTGCAACAGCAGATCCTCTAGCTGCCGGGGATCGCCGAGCGCGGCGAACTCGTCCAAGATCAACAAGCAGTGAGGTAGCTCAGGCTGCGACAGCCGTCGGTGGGCCACCTGCTTCAAGTCGCCGATCAACACCCGCGCCATGAGCGCAGCGTCAGCCTGGCTCGCTAGCGTCTGGAGCGAGACGTACGACAGCCCAGGCCGCCCGGTCACAGCCTCAAGGTCCAGTTGCGGCCCGGCCTCGAACACCGCTCCGAAGTCACCCTCAAGCAAGCTCGACAGTCGTGCCGCCATGCCGGCCACGCCCGACGAGCTTGGCGACCTCTTGTCCTCGACGGCGGCAATCAGACGGTCCAGGTCCGCCGTGAGCGCGGCATCGTGTCCACGCTGAGCTACGCCGTTCGCAAGGTCCTGTAGACCGGCGATGCTGAGGTGATCGCGGATGCTACGCACGGTGACTTCCATGCTGCTCTGCGCCTGCAAAGCACGAACCACCACCGGCATCGTGGCGAGTGCGATTTCCTGATAGACCATGGCGACCGGAGCGAACTCGAACGCGCCGGCCAACTTATTGGCGATCTGCGCAGGCGAGCCGACCCTGGCCGGGTTGTAATGCAGCCCGTCAGCCTGGCCGGGGATGAGCTCGGTGTACGGAAGTGCCGCCGCGGCGCTGAGAGCCCGCGCCCGGTCCCGCAGACCGCCGCCCTTCCCATCGACCACGAGCACGGCCCAGCCGGCTCTCAGGGCCGCCTCAGCCACCCGGAGGATGGTCGTCGTCTTGCCGCTCCCGGTGTTCCCGATCACCGTTCCCATCCGCTCCAGTCCACCGGGTAGCGCGATGTCGAACGGCTTCCCGGTCAGCCGATCGGTTCCCAGCCGCAACGTCTGCGCCGGGACCTTTACCGAATCTTTACGGTGGAGATCCGCGAGCGGCTTTTGCACCGCGGCCCTCATCAGCTGGTCCCGACGATCCTCAGCCTCGATGGTGCCGCGTCGATCGTCACCGTGCGGAGTCAGCCACAGCACCCCCAGCCCCCAGGCCGGGCCAGCGAGGACCTCGACCCCGCCGCTGATTCCCAGCCGCCTCGACCATGGCAGTGCGTAGGCGTGTGCCAGGCCCAGCTCGGGCAGTTGCAGAGCGAGCCGCCACGGCCAGGCCCACTCGACCAGATGGCCGACCACCACGGCCGCCACTGCGGCCCCCAGGCCCAAGACGGCCACGCCAGCGACGATCATCCGCAGCCGCTGCCCGAGTCTCGGCCACGCCAGCAGCGCCACCAGGCCGCCCAGGAGGATGCCCGGCTGCACCACGGCTACGGCCAGCAGGATCGCGTACGCGCCCGACCGGGAGAATAGGAAGTCGTCCCAGTGGACGGCCGGCCGCGCCGTTACCTGTTCCATGTTTGAACCTCCACCCATTTCGACAGGCCACGCTCAGAGATCACGCGTTCGAGCACCGGCCGCAACTTCTCGCCCGCCGGCGTGTCCTCCACCAGGTACCAGACCCCATCAATCCGCATGTCGTCGCGAAGCCTGAGCCGGCGCTGATACTCGCCCAGGACCTTGTACAGCCGCTCGAGCGGCCGCTTCACCGTTAGTTCGAGCTCGACCGCGATCCGCCGCTCCCCGACGACGAGCACACCGTCCGGGAGGTGCCTGGGCAGCTGCCGCTCGCGCCGCGCCCACGTACTCCCGATCTCCCTCTCTGTCAGCCACGCCGCATCCAAATACCGCGCCGTCAGCGCTGCCGCCAGGTCGACCACGGCCAACCTGTGGGGCACCAGCGGTAGGTGCACTTTTGCCGGACGCCCTGGGAGGCCAACTACTCGCAGCCCACGGGCCGTAGCCATCACAACCTTGGGACCGAGCCACCACGTTCGCTCTCGTCGCACCAGCCCGAACCCTTCGAGCATCCGCAGCCGGCGCCTCACCACATGCGGCCCAGCAGTCGCCATGCAATCCCTCTGCACCTGCTCGGCGCTCACGAGCCCGTGCCTGCCGATGTACCGAACTATCTCGTGATCCCGATCCGTTATCCGGCCCTTGGCCGGTCCTGCTGTAGGCGTCCCGCGCTCGACCTCGTCCGCCGACATCACGACCCACACTCCGAAACCTGACTCTCACCACCACCGACCCGGCCCCCCCTTGATGCCCTCTCTCTCCCTGCCTTCCCTTCACTCCCACACCCGTCTATCCGACCACTCATCCCCCAATTCACTCCTTCTTTCTCCTTCTTCAAATACTGAAATTCCTTCCTTTCCCTAACCCCCCTCCCTACCCCTGTCCTGAAAAATGCACCATTACACTTTCCCTTGGAAAAACATCCTAGATGTGGGTGTAATGGTGCATTTTTCGCGGGCAGGCGAATCGTATTCGGGGGAGGGGGGTTAGGCCGGTCCGCCATCGGACCGGCGTCCGTACCGGCTCGGAGCCGATCTAGCGGGCTAGGCGCAGCCCCGCGGCGGGCTCGACGTTGCCCAGCATGTAGCTGACGACCGGCAGGCCGTTCGGGTCCGTACCCTGCGGCCAGACGGCGTAGCCCACGGCTCGCATGTCGGCCATGTCCTGGGCGGCTTCTGCCGCCGTGGGATAGGTCATCCAGACCGCCGGCGGCAAGCCCTCGCGCTGCCAGGTGGCAAGCTGGCGCTGCCGCGTGGCGATCCGCTCGCGCAGGCGCAGGCGCTCCATTCGCCCCTGTAGCCACCTGCCGCCCACGATCATCGCGATCGCGTAGGCCGCGACTCCCACTCCGAAGAGCATTAGACCGTCCATAACGGCACATTACCCCACGAACCCGCTGATTGCCGGATCGCTCACGGCGGCGATCCGCTGGTCCACGACCCCGACGCCGACGACGTTCGCCTCCTCGACGGTGAACGTCGAGCCCCACACGGCGAGGACCAGGGCCACATGGCCGAAGCCCGACCATCCCATGCCGCGCTGATAGACGACGATCGAGCCTACGGTCGGCGTGGTCGACTCCGGGCGGCCTGCACTACGTGCTGCCGCCCACCACTGCCAGGCGTCACCCGTCCAGGTCACCTGACGGTTGCTCGCGACGAACCAGGTGCACTGACCCCACGGAAAGCTGTTCGGCACCGCTTTGCCGAACACCGGATCGTTCGCCACGGTGACGAGCGAGCCGACCGGGCCGCGCAGGACGGGCACGACGACCTGGCCGAAGGTCGACGCCATCGTCGATGTACACGAGCCGAGGCCGGCCAGGATGGCGCTGGCCTTCGCCTCCCAGCGCTGGTAGCTCTGGCCGGTCAGGTCAGCGCTGCGCTGGACGGCCTGGGCTGCCAGGCCGAGCGGCAGCCGGTCCCATAGCGGGACGGCCACCAGATGGCGCAGGAAGGCCGTGGTCGCATAGACCGGGTCCATGACCTGGGCTGGAGTGCCCCAACCCTGGGACGGCCGCTGCTGGAACAGCCCCAGGCTGTCCGAGGTGCCATGGTCGATGTTGTGTAGGCCGCTCTCCTGGATCGCCACGGCCAGGGCGATCACGGCCGCCCGGTCACTCAGGTGACCGGCACGCGTCGTCGTCACGATCGTGCCGGCGTTCGTCGCCGCTGCGGCGTCGAGTCCCGGTAGCGCCCCGCCGGTGGGAAGACCACATCCTCTACTGGCGCCGGCGGATGACAGCAGCAGCAGGAACAGAGCCCCAGGGACGACCAGGACGGCCCCGAGCCCCCCGGCCAGGAGCTTCACGCAGCCACCGCCCGGCGAGTCTCAGTGAACGCCTCCTCGACGGCTGAGCGCCGATGCTCGACCACGAAGCGGTGCTCGCCCACGTGCCAGAGCGCGATCCCGCGCTCCAGCGTGGGCACCAGACGGGCCTCCTGGTCGGTGAGCCCGAGCAGCTCGCGGGTCAACGGCATGTTGCCGGTCTGCTGGCGGTAGACCACGTGGGTACCGGCGTCACCGATGAGCCCTCGTGCGATCGCCCGCTGTTCGGAGCCCGCGTCTCCGGCGGCCTCCATGTCGGTGAACCTGTGGGCCACGAGGACCACATGGGAATCCGTCTTGCCGGCGAGCTTGAATGCGCTCTGGAGCCACCGGGCGGTCCCTAGATCGCGCAACAGGGCCCAGCCCTCGTCAATCGTCAGCCAATGCCGACGATCAGGGAATCCAAGCTGCCGCTGCTGTAGGAACGTCCCGGCGCAGGCCATCAGCACCGGCAGCGCCGGGCTGCTGTAGACCTCGGAGAGGTCGAGGCTGACCAGCTGCGCTCCAAGGTCGATGCTCGGACTCGTGGGACCGTCAAACATCCCGGCCATGTCGCCCTCGACCAGCCGGCGCAGCGCCAGCGCCACCTCTCGGCAGCCCCGCGCCATCTCCATGGAGCCGCCCTCCAGGTGGAGGTTGGTTGCCATCTGCTCCGTGGGCCGGAACAGAGCGGCGACCACGTCGCCGATCTCGGGCTCGCGGCCGTGCTCGGTGCCGACCTCACCGGCGCGGCGTAGGGCCTGCTCAAGCGTGGCCTGTTCCTCAGCGCGGAGCCGGCCGCCGGCGTCGCGATGTAGAGCCGCCTCGACCACGGCGGCGAGCATCTTCGTCTGCTCCTGCAGGAGCCTAGCGGTGCCTAGCTGATCGCCACGCACGAGCCGGCGGTCCAGCGGATTGAGCCGTAGACGGCCGTTCGGCTCCAGCAAGATCGGCTCGACGCCAGCGGCTTCACAGAGCGGGCCGTTTTCCCCCTTTGGGTCGAGCATGTCGGCCTGATGTCCGAAGGCCATCGCTCGCCAGTTGAGGCTTTTCACCAGGGCCGACTTGCCGTACCGCAGGAGCCCGACCACGATCATGTTCGGGCTGACGAGCAGCCCTTGGCGCTGAAGCTCCCAGAAGTCGTAGACGAAGGCTCCATACCCGCCTCCCAGCTCGCGCCCGACGTAGATCCCGCGCGAGCCCAGGCCGCCCTCGGACTGGAACGGGTAGGCGGCCCCGATGTTGAGCGTCGTCGCCCTGTGGGTGCCGTGACGAGGCTTGAGCCTCATGGCGCCCTCCTTGCCCTGTCCTGCAAGATGCGCAAAATTCGGCAGCACACGGAGCGCGTGGAGCCGTCCCGCTGCTCAAACTCGACCAGCGGGTGGAGGTCCATGTCCTCGTCTTCGTGACACGACTCGCAGTGGTCGCCATCGATGGCGCTACAGGGGGCGCTCGGATTGGCGAGCCACTGCTCAATGGTCAGACTCCGAAAGCTAAAGCTCATGCCACGCCCCGCCCGAGCGGCAGCGTGTACGTCATCGTGAGCGCCTGCTCCGAGTCCTTGCGCTCAAGGTCTAGGTGGCACTGAGAGGCGAGCTGCTCGACAGCCTGACTCTCGACGTTGAGCGCCTCCTCGGACTCGGCCGATACCGTCACGTAGCCCGAGAACCTCACCACCACGTGCCCATCGGCGAGTTCTTCGCCGAGCTTCTCGACCTGGGCCTGCTCGGCGCGGTGGATCGCCGTGTCGGTGAACCCGGCGCGCTCCCGGTCCCTGCGATCCGCCTCGACGCTCATCAGCGCCCGGCGGTAGTCCTGGACGGCCTGGGCTGTCGGCTGCGGCTTCATGACCAACGTCACGGCGCGCAGGCCATGGGTCTGCAGCAGCAGCGGCGATAGGAAGTTCGGCCCCACGTCGATTCGGGGCCACTCGGCGACCCAGTAGCTTCGGTGCCAGTAGCCGTCCGCCTCGATGCAATCGAGGTGCTCCTGGAGCCGCCGCGGCCAGGCGTTCGCCGGGTGTGACCCGACCGCGCCGCCCTCGCGCTCGATGGCGTCTCGACGCCGGCGCAGCGTGGGATCGTAGGCCACGCGGAGCTCGCGAGCGTACTGGCGTGGCGTCAAGAGCGGTTCGGTCGTGATCTCGGCGCCTTCCAGGAGCCGCCGCAGATGATCGGCTTCCGACAGGAGCATGGCGCAAGCGCCGCGCTCGATATCGCCGGCACCCGCCCGGCGCATCTGCTTCAGCCAGCCGCGCTCTGAGATCGTCAGCGTCAGCAGGACCTCATGGCGCTGTGCGGCCGGGGCGTCCTGCTCGACCAGCTGTAGGTAGCTGGCCCGAGCGGCGTCGTGGCCCTGATGGCTCTGGAAGCGCTCACGGAGGTAGCGCCCGACGCCTTCTCCCCCGTCAGGGACGATCCGCTCCGTCCACTGCACCACGTCCACGGCGCTCTTGCGGGCGTAGCTGGCGATCACCGAGGCCCAAGCCTCGATGCGCTGTGCCTGCTCGGCGAGATCGAGCAGTGCGAAGTCGTGCCCCCACGCCTTGAGCGTCACGCCGTAGGTCCGCGCCGCCGTGTCGTGGACCACGCCCCAGGTCAGCGTCGGATCATCGGCACTGTGCGCCATCAGCATCTCGACGGTGCGTAGGCACTCGGGCCGGTGCTGGCGCGGCTCCAGCTGCCTGGTCTTCTCGACGTACAGGTGGCCGGCGTGGGGCGCCCTTGAGCGCCACAGGTGGCGACCACGTAGGCGCCTGCCGAGGTAACTGCCGAGCAGCGGCGTCCACTTGCTCAGCGAGCGCCCACGGATCGGCAGGAAGGCCAGCACGAACGCCAGAGCCGGGAACAGCAGGGCCACTAGGCCCAGGTGCAGCAGGTAGCCGGCCAGGAAGAGCGCTGCACCGCAGAGCAGGACCGCGACCTCCGACTGGTCGCGTCCAAACCAAATGCCCCGGCGCTCGAGCGGACCGAAGCGGTATCGCGGTTCCATCAGCCTCTCCCTTGCCGGCGGACGATGGGAGCGCCGCGCCTGCGGCCTCCTGACGGTCCGCCGGCATTGATCGGCGCCGTGGCGGCACCGCCAACCTTGTTGACGACGACACGAGCGCCCTCGACGGCGATCGCCGCCGGGCCGCCACCTTTACTCAGGGCGCCGGTCGTGGCCTGCTGAGCGGCCTTCCTCGGGAAGCGCTCGGCGATGAGGGTCTGGACCCGCCGCGTGCCCTCCTGATACGGCGCGCCTGCCGCTCCCTGAGCCCATCGCCGGTGCTCCGTCATGGCCGTGTGCTCGGCCCAGGGGATGAGCTTGAACAGCGTGGCCGGGGCGAACGCGGCCAGCCCGACCACCACGGCGCCCATGAGGAGCGTGTCCCCGCCCGGGTCGCCGAGCGTCCCGGTCGAGAGCGGGCTGGCCGATACCATGGCGGCCCCCACGCTCAGGGCCATGACTACGATCGGCTTGACCAGGATCAAGCCCACGAGGACCTGTAGCAGTCGGTGAAGCACAGGGCGCGTGTTGGGCCAGACCCACGCCGCCAGCGCCAGCGGACCCGCCGCTATCGCCAGGTAGATGCCGGCGTAGGTGGCGAGCAGCTCCAGGGTTAGAAGCAGCATGCCGAGTAGGAGCACCCCGCCCAGAATCAGGAAAACGATGTCTCCGACGCCCGACAAGATCGCCGCGACACCGATACCCGTCGCTTCGGTCGCCACCAACCCCACATGGGTCAGCAGCGCCGCCACGTTGCCCGCGGCGATCCGGTTCAGGATCACCGACGTCACTCCGTCGCCGACCAGCATCGCCTGCTGCACGAGCAGCGGGAGCGTGACGGCCGCGATCACCGCAATGGCCGTGTAGCCCGGCGCCTGAGCCAGCAGCGCCCAGCTGCCTCGCAGGACTCCCGTCACGACCGTGAGCAGGAAGAAAGGCAGGAGGAAGAACATCCCAATTTCGAGCATCACCTGGTAGATGCCGGTGAACCAATCGCCGCCAACGCCGCCGGTGCCAATCTCACTGCTCAGGTGGGAGGCCATGGCGCTCACCCCGGCGTAGGTGTGCGCCTCGATCCCGCTGAACCCGGAATCAGACGGCGGCGGTACCGCGCTCGGCCCAGGCGACGGCTGCGGCGCGGGAATCGTGATCGGAGGCTGGAGCGGACCAGGGATCGATACGGCGGACGCAGGGGCGGCGCCGAGCGCCACCCCCACCCCCGCCAATCCGACCGCAAGCAGGAACCGGCGCATTAGTGGATCGCCTGCCCGGCTCCCAGGAAGAAGCTGACGACTACGCCGGCGGCGCCCAGCAGGAAGGCGCCAACGGCGACCTTGGGGACGTTAGACCGGCCGAAGTCCATGGCCGTGGCGTTCCCGGTGGCCTGCCCAACCACCCATCCCACGATGCCCACGACGAGTCCCAGGACCATGAACAGGATCGCTAGGAAGGCGACCCCGTTGATTAGGTGAGACGCCGAGCCCATGCCAGGGAGCCCTGTCGGATCAGGGTTGTACGGCACGTTGACGAGTAGGCGCTGGATCACGAGGGCGGATCTCCTTTTGAATGACTGGTGGCCTGGGCAGCGGCGAGCATCTCGGACACCTCCTTTTCCCGTCGCTCGATCGCCCACAGGAGAGCGCCGAACAGATCGGCTAGCTCCCGGTCCTGCGGCCGATCGAGGCAGTACTGAACGA
>JALZAW010000018.1 GCA_030948155.1 Candidatus Dormiibacterota bacterium
GCACAGGGACATGGGTCTGGTCGCCCAGGTGTTCAACGCGGCGACCCTTTCAGGCCTGCGCGGCACTGTTGCCATCGGCCACACCCGCTATTCAACGACCGGAGCCAGCCGGTTGGAGAACGCGCATCCGGTACCTTTCCGGCACCCAGCGCTCGGCCCCGGTGCGATCGCTCACAACGGCAATCTCATCAACTCGCAGGCGATCCGGCGCGAACTCGAGGAGGAGGGCGTCGCCTTTGAGACAGGCCTTGACACGGAGGTGATGGCGCGACTCATCGAGCACACTCATGGCAGCGACTGGGGCCAGGTGCTGAGCCAGGCTTTCCGCCGGGTCGTGGGCGCCTATTCCTGCGCTGTGGTCACCTCCGATTCGGTAATCGCGCTGCGGGATCCCTATGGCTTCCGCCCGCTCTGCCTGGGCTATCTTCCACTCGCGGGTCAGCCGGCGCACCTGGTGGCGTCCGAGAGCTGCGCTCTTGACACTGTCAACGCCAAATTCGTGCGTGAAGTGCAGCCCGGCGAGATGGTGATCATGAACGACCACGGCCTCTCCTCCGTCCAGTTCCAGACCTCCGGCCGCCATGCCATGTGCGTGTTTGAGTTCATCTACTTCGCCCGGCCGGATTCGCTGCTCAAGAACTGTGAGCTGGAGGAGGCACGCATCCGGATGGGTCGCGAGCTGGCCCTGGCCGACCCTGTCGAAGCCGACATGGTGATCGGGCTGCCCGACTCCGGGACGCCCGCCGCCATCGGCTACGCCGAGGCCTCCGGCATCCCCTACCGAGAGGGATTGGTCAAGTCGCGCTACATCAACCGCACTTTCATCCAGCCCGACCAATCGCTGCGGGAGTCGGGAGTGATTCTGAAGCTCAATCCGCTCAAGCGTTCGCTGCGGGGCAAGCGGATCATCGCCGTGGACGACTCAATCGTGCGCGGTACCACCTCCCGCCGGATCATCGAGGTGCTGAAGAAGGCGGGGGCAAGGGAAGTGCACCTGCGTATTTCCAGCCCGCCGATGCGGTTCCCGTGCTTCATGGGTGTCGACATCGGCTCCACCAAGCAGCTTGTCGCCTCCGGCCGTTCGGTTGAAGAGGTACGGAGCTTCATTGGCGCCGACTCCCTGGCCTACATCTCCATCCCCGGTCTCATGCGCGCGGTAGGCGCCGGCACCCTGGACCAGTTTTGCCGAGCCTGCTTCGACGGCGCTTATCCAGTGCCTGTCCCACAGCAGCTGGAGATGGACAAGATGGCCTTCGAAGCGCCCCTCGCCGTCCAACCGGCAGGCTGACACTGATGCCGGAGCTGCAGGAGTTCGAGGCGCTGCCCCGGACCTACGCCGAAGCAGGGGTGGACATCGCTGCCTACGGCCGCCTGCTGGCGAGGGTGAAGCCGCTCATCGACGGCACCCATACGGACGACGTCGTGGCGGGGGTGGGCAGGTTCGCCGGCCTCTACAAGCTGCCCGGCGGAGGCTGCCTGGCGGCCTCCGCCGACGGGGTAGGTACCAAGATCAAGGTGGCCATCGCCTACGGCCGCCACGCAGGTATCGGCCAGGATCTGGTCAACCACTGCGTCAACGACATCCTCACCGCCGGCGCCACACCGCTGTTCTTCCTCGACTATTTCGCCTGCGGTCGGCTGGAGGAGGAGGTCTTCGAGCAGGTGATGACTGGCGTCACGCAGGCCTGCCGGGCGAACGGCCTGGCACTGCTGGGCGGCGAAACCGCCGAGATGCCAGGCGTCTATGCGCTGGGCGACTACGATCTGGCCGGCTTCATAGTCGGCCACGTCGGCGAAGGCAGCACTCGAGAGCAGGTCCGGGCGGGCGACGTCCTGGTCGGCCTGCCCGCCAGCGGTCTCCACACCAACGGCTTCTCGCTGGTGCGCCGCATATTCCAGAATCTGCCCCTGGAGACGGTTCTGCCGGGCTTGGCCAGGCCTCTCGGGGAGGAGCTGCTCGAGCCTCATCGCTCGTATCTGGCGGAGATGCTGACGCTGCCCTGGAAGGCGGCGGCCCACATCACCGGCGGCGGGCTGCTGGAAAATGTGCCGCGCGCGCTGCCGGCGGGCCTGGCGGCGGAGCTGGACCTCGCCAGTTGGGAAATACCGCCACTGTTCGCAGCCATCCAGCGCCGTGGGCAATTGACCCCCGCTGAGATGCTGTCCACGTTCAATCTGGGTCTCGGCATGGTGCTGGTCAGCGCCGCTCCGATCTCCGGCTACCCGGTGGTCGGGCGGGTGGTCGAGCAGGCGGGGGAGGAGCGCCTGACACTGTCAGGAGCCTTTCATTGAGAGGACCCAGGCTGGGCGTCTTGAGCTCGGGCAAGGGCTCCAACCTCAGCAGCCTCTTTTGGCGCGGCTATCGAATCGCTGCTGTGGGCACCAACCGGCCCAGCTGCGGGGCCGCCGCCTTCGCCCGCCAGCAGGGTCTTCCACTCGGCGAGTTCTCCCAGAGGCGTTTTCCTTCCTCGCTGGCCCGCGATGAGGCCCTGAGGAGCTGGCTGCTGCAGATCGGCGTGGATATTGTGGTCAACGCCGGTTACGACCGCATTCTCGGCCAGCCGATGACAAAGGCTTTCGCCGGCCGGATGCTGAACATCCACCCATCTCTCCTGCCCAGCTTCGGTGGCGGCATGGACGCCGTCGAGCGCGCGCTGGAGCACGGTGTCAAGATCACGGGTTGCACTGTTCATCTGGTCACCGAGGCGGTGGACGCCGGGCCGATCCTGCTGCAGGCGGCAGTGCCAGTCTTGGTTGGCGATGACGCTCAACGCCTGCTTCAGCGAATCCAGGCTGAGGAGCACAGGATCCTGCCCCAAGCGATCGACCTGCTCTGGGCCCAGCTCGGCGGCTCGCCCCGGCCCCTGAAGGAGACGACGGTTGCCTAAGCGAGCCCTGCTCTCCGTCACCGATAAGTCAGGTCTGCCTGCCTTCGCCCGGGGGCTGGTTCGGCTTGGCTACGAGGTCTACTCGACCGGCGGCACTCAGCGGATGCTGGAGGATGCCGCCATCGACGCCCTACCGGTCTCGAAGCTGACCGACTTCCCCGAGATCCTGGATGGCCGGGTGAAGACTCTGCACCCAGGCGTCCACGCCGGTCTCCTGGCCCGCCGCGACGTCAGCCACCACCTGGAGACGCTGAACCAGCACGGCCTCCAGACGATCGACCTGCTCTGTGTCAATCTCTATCCCTTTGCCGATACGCGCGCCCGCCCAGGGGCAGTGTTCGATGAGATTCTGGAGCAGATCGATATTGGCGGCCCGGCCATGATCCGCTCGGCGGCCAAGAACCACTCGGCGGTGGTGGTGGCTGTGCGACCCGAGCGTTACAGCGAGGTGCTGAGCGCGCTCGGCAGCCCCGACGGTGTGGGTCCCGAGCTGCGCCGCCGGCTGGCGGCGGAGGCATTCGCCCACACAGCTGCTTACGATGCGCAGATCGCGGACTGGCTGGCGGAGGGCGAAGGCGGCTTTCCCGCCCAGATCAGCTTCTCCGGCAGTCTGGTGCGCACCCTCCGCTACGGTGAGAACCCGCATCAGAGAGCCGCGTTCTATCGTTCGGGGGCCGGCACCCACGGCCTCGGCTCGGTACGTCAGCTGCATGGAGCGGAGCTCAGCTACAACAACCTTCAGGACGCCGCGGCGGCCTTTGAGTTGGCCCGGGACTTTTCGCAGCCGGCGGCCGCCATCATCAAGCACACCAACCCCTGTGGCGTGGCGGCGGCCGAGCAGCTGACCGACGCTTACCGGGCCGCCTATAACTGCGACACCACCTCCGCCTACGGCGGCGTGGTGGCTGTGAACCGGGAGCTGGACGGCAGTACGGCAGAGCAGATGGCGGGCACCTTCCTGGAGGTGGTGGTGGCGCCTTCGGTTGACCTGAGAGCCCTGGCGGTGCTCTCGGCCAAGGAGAACTTACGCATCCTGGAGGTGCAGCCCGGCCGGTCGTCCGACCTTGCGGTTCGGTCGGTGCCGGGCGGCTTGCTGGTGCAGGACTGGGATCGGCGGGGCTTCGACCGCAACGCCTGTCAGGTGGCGACGCAGCGCCAACCCAGCGCCGGCGAGTGGGCCGAGCTTGAGTTTGCCTGGCTGGTGGTCAAGCATGTCACGTCAAACGCGATAGTTCTGGCGCGCGACCGTGCGGCGGTGGGTGTCGGTGCCGGCCAGATGAGCCGGGTCGAAGCGTCCCAGCTTGCCGTGCAGCGCGCCGGCGAGCGGGCCCGTGGCTCAGTGCTGGCGTCGGACGCGTACTTCCCATTCGCCGACGGGCTCCAGGTCGGCATCGAAGCGGGCGTGACGGCGGTGATCCAGCCGGGCGGCTCGAAGCGCGACAGCGAGGTGATAGCTGCCGCCGACGCGGCAGGGCTGGCAATGGTCTTCACTGGAGAACGCCACTTCCGGCATTAGAGGGCTTCACATCAGGCGGCAGAACGCCGACAAACGGGCCGAGCCGGCAGGAGCCCAAGCCACGCGCGAGAGGCGGAGGAGGGTGACAAAGCCGCCGGCGCGCGTCTAGACTTAGCCCACCTTGATCCTTTTCCTCATCCTGCTGGTGATCCTGGTTGCCGCTCTCGTGGTCTATGCCGCCCAGAACGGCAACACGGAGAACGTGAGCTTTCTGACCTTCCAGCTCAGCAGCGTTCCGGCCTGGCAGCCGCCGGTCATCGCCGGGGGAGCCATGGCCCTCCTGCTACTGCTCTACATGCTGTTTGCCAACGCACGCCACGGCATCCGGCGACGCAGCTTTACGCGCAAGATCAGCGAGCATGAGGCGAGCCTGGCCGAGCTGCGCTCTGAGAACGAGAGCCTGCGGCGGGATCTACGCGAGGCGCAGGTAAGACTGGAAGGCCGGGGCCCGGTGGCCCCGGGCGACGCCCGTCCCTGAGAAGGCTGACCGGCAGGATCTCCAGCACGGCTTTCCCGGCGAGCGGCCGGATCAGCTCATGCGGAAGCTTGAGCGCTCCAATCCAGTGGTGACCTGTGGCTCCTGCCGCCAGTTCGACGGTTTCACCTGGTGCCGCCGATGGAACTACCACACCGCCAGTGACGCTCCCATCTGCGGCCACTACCGGCCGATTCCGCAGCCGTCAAGCCGGCCCCGTTCCGGTCAGGACACAACGGTCACCGGCTAGCCGCAGCTACCTCGGGCCTCCGCCGGGCGTCCGCGGCCATGGCTCAAGTCTCGTCGCGCCTGACCAGAATGGCGCAGCCGACGCCGAGCGCCGCCAGGCAGTAAACCGCCAGCACCAGCGCCGCTTGGCCGCTGCCCGTGTTGGCCGCCGCCACCGCCGAGCCCGTGCCGCCGCCCAGATTGTGGACCAGGGCCACCGAGTTGGGGCCGGGAAAGCCCGTGGTCAGATTGCGCAGCGACTGCGCGCTCGATTTGGCGATCACGCCGAACGCGCGATCCTCGAAAACGAAGAGGTAAGTCAGGCCGACGGCGTAGGCGACGGAAGCGCGCCGGAAGATCAGTGACAGCAGTGCCCCAAAGGAGGCGTAAGTCATGGCGATCAGGCAGGTTGCCGCAAAGCCGGTCGCCACATCCCCCGCTGGTGGCAGGCTGAAGGGGAGATCCAGGGTGACTGCCGAGATGACACTGCTGGCGAGCGCCGTCACGAAGCGAACCAGCGCCAGCAGGAAGACGACTGCCAGCAGCACCACTGTCTTCGCCCCGAACACGGTTGCCCGGCTGGGACCGACGATGAGCATGGCGCCCAGCGTCCGCCAGCCGTATTCGCTCCCAAAGATGAGGACGCCCAGGACGAACTCGAGCGCCCAGGTGACTCCACCGGGGTTTGCCAGCGCCTGCTGGGCGAATGCGGCAGGAGCCAGGGCCTGCTTGTAGACAGCGATGGTCGCGGGAGAGAGGGTGGCCGGAGACTGCGACATGAGGAACCAGTCAAGCCCGTAACCGCGGGCCAGCAGCACCAGCACCATGAGCAGCCCCACAGTCCAGAGATAGGGGCTGCGCCAGGCCTTCAGCCACTCTCCCCTGACCGGTCCGATCACTGGCGGCCTCCGGTTATCTCCAAGAAGACCTCTTCCAGGGACCGCTCGGCCGGCCGCAGCTCGGTGATCTCGACGCCGGCCCTGACCAGGGCACGGTGGATCTCGGCGGCTTGGACGTGGTCTGCATTGACCATGAAGGCACCATCCCGAACCGCTATCGCCTTGGCTCCCGCCACCCGCTCCAGGGCGACCCTCACCCTGCCTGCCGGGTTGCCTCGGATCAGCAGACCGGCCTGGCGGGCGTCAGCCAATTCGTCCTCCGCTATGAGACGACCGTTCTGGATCACGCCGAAGCGATCACAGATCTGCTGCATCTCGCTCAGCAGATGGCTGGCGACGAGCACCGTGTGGCCGGCCGCGCCCAGCGACTTGATCAGGCCCCGCATCTCGACCATGCCCTGCGGATCGAGTCCGTTGGTGGGCTCGTCCAGGATCAGCAGTTCAGGTTCCTTGATCAACGCCGCGGCCACGCCGAGACGCTGCTTCATGCCCTGTGAATAGGAGCTGTAACGGCCTTTGGCAGCGGGCAGCAGGTCCACCTCCTCCAACGCCGTCTCCACAGCTGTCTCGGCGATGCGGCCGTAGTGGGCGACCACCCTCAGGTTGTCGCGGCCGGACAGATAGCTGTAGAAGGCGGGGTTTTCGATCACGGCGCCGATCTTGCGCAGGCCGGCGGGAGCGCCCGGCCTGTGGCCGGCCACCACTGCACTGCCGGAGGTTGGTCGGACCAGGCCCACGAGCATGCGGAGCGTGGTGGTCTTGCCAGCCCCGTTGGGCCCCACCAAGCCGTAGATCTCACCTCGACGGACCTTGAGGTGCAGTGAGTCGACGGCCAGCTGGCCGCCCCCATAGCGCTTGGTCAGGCCAGTCGTTTCCACTACCAAGTCGCTGGTGTGCATGGCCCGAATTATCCGGTCAAACTTGGCGGACCAAGCCACCTGTCCGGTTGTCGCGACCTTCCCTGCCCAGCCGGCGTGGAGACTCGCGTGGACAGGCGCTGCTGCTAGACTGACGGTAGTTCCTTTAAGTCTGGTCCCGAGAGGCCTGTAAGGAGGTTTTTTCATGGCAGTGAGCCTGCGCAGCAGGGTGCACCTGCGCCATCTTGTGCAGTCCCAACAGCTGTCCCGGCAGCTCTTGGACGAGATCTTTCAGCGCGCGCATGAGATGCGGGCCAGCCCCCATCGCGCTGCAGGTCGCCTGCAGGGCAGGGTGATGGCAGCGCTCTTCTACGAACCCTCGACCCGGACCAGGCTCTCTTTCGAGGCCGCCATGCTGCGACTGGGCGGGCAAACGATGGGCACCGACAACGCCAGGGACTTCTCCAGTGCAGCCAAAGGCGAGACGCTGGAGGACACGATCCGCATAGTCAACGGCTACGCCGACGTGATAGTGCTGCGGCACCCTGCCGAGGGTGCAGCGGAGCGAGCGGCAGCGGTGAGCGACGTGCCGATCATCAACGCCGGCGACGGGCGCGGCCAGCATCCCACGCAGGCGCTGCTGGACGTCTACACGATCAAGGACGAGGTGGGCCGGCTCGACGGCGTGAGGGTGGCCATGGTGGGTGACCTGGCCAACGGCCGCACGGTCCGCTCACTCGCTTACCTGCTGGCCAAGTATCGAGAGGTGGAGCTGACGTTCGTCGCCCCGCCGCAGGTGGCGATGCGCGACGACATCAAGGCGCATCTGGATCGCCACGGTGTGCGGTGGCAAGAGGTGTCTGACCTGGACCCGGTGCTGTCTCAGGTCGACGTCGTCTACCAGACACGCATCCAGAAGGAGCGCTTCAGCGATGAGGAGTCGTATCGGGCGGTGAAGGGCAAGTATGTGATCGACCTGGCGGCGATGCGCCGACTGCGACCCGACGCTGTGGTCATGCACCCCCTGCCGCGGGTGGACGAGCTGGACCCTCAGGTCGATTCGGATCCGCGGGCTGCCTACTTCCGGCAGGCGCGCAACGGCATGCACATCAGGATGGCGCTGCTGGACATGGTGCTCTCGTGAAGCTGGCGACCCGGCCCAAAAACCTCGCCGTGAAGGCGACTGTCATGGACGCTGACGCCATCCGGCGCAGCCTCTCGCGCATCGCCCACGAGATCGTGGAACGCAACCAGGGCGCGGGGGATGTGACGCTGGTGGGCATCCTGTCCCAGGGCGACCTGCTGGCCCAGCGCCTGGCGCTGAAGCTGGCCGAGCTGGAGGGTAGTCGAGTGCCGGTGGGCCGGCTTGACGTGAGCGAACACAGGGACGATCTGCACCTCCGGCCCCGCAGCGACAAGGGAATGAGCGAAGTGCCCGACCTGGACGGCCGCGTTGTGGTCCTGGTCGACGACGTGCTCTATCACGGCCGCACAGCACGGGCCGCGCTGGACGCACTGCGTCAGTTCGGCCGCCCGGGCGCAGTGCAGCTGGCGGTGCTCGTCGACCGCGGTCACCGCGAGCTGCCGATCCGGGCCGACTATGTGGGCAAGAACATTCCCACAGCGGATTCCGAGCGGGTCCAGGTCTGCCTGACCGAGAACCAGGGCGTCGACGCGGCGGTGATCCTTGCGGGCTGAGCTGGAGCCGGTGGTCGCGCCGGCCACGTTGGAATACGCGGCGCTCGTCCTGGAGGACGGCCGGACCTTCACTGGCAGGGCTTTGGGCGCCGACGCCTTGGGCCAGGGCGAGGTTGTCTTCAACACTGCGATGACCGGGTACCAGGAGATTCTGAGCGATCCCTCCTATGCGGGCCAGATGCTCTGCATGACCTACCCGCTGCAGGGGAATTACGGCACTCGGCCAGCCGATCAGGAGTCGGAGCGAGCCTGGGCGCGCGGCTTCATCGCTCGCTGGGTGAGCCCCCGGCCCAGCCACCACTCGGCGGGCGCCTCACTCGATGGCTATCTGAAGGCCCAGGGCATCCCCGGCATCTGTGGAATCGACACCCGTGCTTTGACTCGCCACCTCCGCCGGCAGGGCACTCTGCGGGCCGTGCTGAGCCACGAGCTGGAGCCGCCCACCGATGAGCGACTGCAGGACCTACGCCGGCTGGCGGGGCGGGTGACGCCCCTGGCCGACCAAGACCTGGTTGCCGAGGTCTCCCGCCCGGCGCCGGTGGAGTGGTTTGAGCCGCTCCCGAGCGAGCTGCGCTGGTCGGGCTATGCGAACGGTCGGGGGCTCACCATCGCAGTGGTGGACTACGGCGTCAAGTCGGGCATCCTTCGCAGCCTGCGCGAGCGCGGCTGCCGGGTGGTCGTACTGCCCCACTCGGCAGGGTGGCCAGAGGTCGAAGCGCTCAGTCCTGACGGGCTGCTGCTGACCAACGGTCCTGGTGATCCAGCCGTGCTGGAGGGACCCGTCAAGCTCTGCCAGGCCGCCCTGGCTGCGCGCCTGCCGCTGTTCGGCATCTGCCTGGGCCACCAGATCCTGGGCCGGGCGATCGGAGCCACCACCTCCCGCCTGCCCTTCGGCCACCACGGAGCCAATCATCCGGTCCGCGACACGCGTACGGGCGAGGTCCACATCACAAGCCAGAATCACGAGTTCCAGGTGGACGCCGGGAGCATCCCGGAAGGCGAGTTCCGGATCAGCCACGTGAATCTGAACGACGGCTCCGTGGAGGGCCTGGCCCATCCGACGCTGCCGGTGATGAGCGTGCAGTATCACCCGGAGGGCTGTCCAGGGCCGACTGACAACCACTACCTTTTCGATCGCTTCGTGCAGCTGTGCTGTGGGCGGCCGCCGGTACCGCTGGGCGCCGGCGCTCGCGAGCGGGCCGAGAAGCCACGCAAGGTGCTGATCATCGGCTCAGGTCCCATAGTGATCGGCCAGGCGGCCGAGTTCGACTACGCAGGCACGCAGGCCTGCAAGGCACTGCGCGAGGAAGGCGTGGCGACAGTCCTGGTCAACTCCAACCCGGCCACGATCATGACCGACGAAGGCGTGGCCGACCGGGTCTACATCGAGCCGCTCACTGTCGAATCGGTGGAGCGGGTGATCGCCAGGGAGCTGCCGGACGCCGTGCTGCCCACGCTGGGCGGGCAGACCGGCTTGAACCTGGCCATGGAGCTGCATCAGGCAGGTGTACTGGCTCGCTACGGTGTGCGTTTCTTGGGCGCCGATGCCGACGTCATTCGCCGCGCCGAGGACCGCCAGGCGTTCAAGCAGATGCTGCTGGAGCTGGGCGAGCCGGTCCCTCCGTCCAGCGTCTGTGAGACATTTGACCAGGCGCGGGCCTTCGCAGACGAGATCGGGCTGCCGCTGGTGATCCGGCCCGCCTACACGCTGGGCGGGACCGGCGGTGGCTTCGTCACCTCCGCCGACGAGTTCGAGCGGGTGGTGAAAGGCGGGCTGGCGGCGTCGCCGATCCATCAGGTCCTCGTCGAGCGGTCGCTCTGGGGCTGGAAGGAGCTGGAGTACGAGGTGATGCGGGACTCGGCAGGGACCTGCGTCACGATCTGCAACATGGAGAACCTGGATCCGATGGGCGTTCATACTGGCGACTCCATAGTTGTCGCTCCGGCCCAGACGCTGTCCGATCGTGACCATCAGATGCTGCGCTCCGCTTCGCTGCGCATCATCCGCGCGCTGGGGTTGGCCGGCGGCTGCAACGTGCAGTTCGCACTCGACCCGAACTCCAGCCGCTACTACGTGATCGAGGTCAACCCACGCGTGTCCCGCTCCTCTGCGCTTGCCTCCAAGGCGACCGGCTACCCAATAGCCCGGGTCGCCGCCAAGATAGCCGTCGGGGGCCGATTGGACGAGATCCTGAACCAGGTGACGGGGCGCACCTACGCCGCCTTCGAGCCCGCTCTTGACTACGTCGTGATCAAGGTGCCGCGCTGGCCCTTCGACAAGTTCCCGGGCGCCGATCGGCGGCTGGGCACCCAGATGGCCTCGACGGGTGAATGCATGGCGATTGAGCGCACGTTTGCCGGTGCGCTTCGCAAGGCGCTTCGCTCCTTGGAGCAGCGCTGGCCGCCGGAGCAGGACCTAACCGACGCCGCTCTGATCGATCTGCCCAACGACCGCCGCCTGTTCGCGCTCCTGCAGGCTCTGCGCCAGGGCGCCGAACCGGGGGAACTGGCGCGGCGGAGCGGCATGGACATGTGGTTTCTGGAACGGCTGGCCGAGGTGGCTCTGGAAGATCCGGAGGGCGGGCCGGTCACCTACAAGCTGGTCGACACCTGCGCTGCCGAGTTCGAGGCGGCAACCCCCTACTACTACTCCTGCCACGAGGCGGAGAACGAGGCGGAGGCGGAGGATGGCCGGGCGGCCCTGGTCCTGGGCTCGGGTCCGATCCGGATCGGCCAGGGGATCGAGTTCGACTACTCATCGGTTCACGCCGCCTGGGCGCTCCGCGAAGCCGGCGTACGAGCGATCATGGCCAACTCCAATCCGGAGACCGTCTCGACCGATTTCGACACCTCTCACCGCCTCTACTTCGAGCCCCTCGATCTGGAGGCGACGCGCGCGATCGCCGAGGCCGAGCGCATCGAGGGCGCGATGGTCCAGTTCGGCGGCCAGACCGCCATCAACCTGGCTGAGCCTCTCAGCTCGGCGGGCATCCCCCTGCTTGGCTCCTCCGTCGACGCGATCGACCTCGCCGAAGATCGCCGGCGCTTCGCCGCCGAGTTGGAGGCGATAGGAGTCCCGCAGCCCATCGGCGACACGACCACTGACGTCGAGCGGGCGTTGGAGATCGCCGAGGGCGTCGGCTATCCGGTTCTCGTCAGGCCTTCCTACGTCCTCGGCGGCCGGGCTATGGAGATAGTCCGCGACCCTGTCGAGCTGCGTCGCTACATGGGGTGGGCGCGCCAGGCCCTGCCGCGGGGAACCGTTCTCGTCGACAAGTACCTGCTGGGCAGCGAGGTGGAGGTGGACGCCATCTCGGACGGCGAGACAGTGGTCATCGCTGGCGTGATGGAGCACGTCGAGCGGGCGGGCGTCCATTCGGGCGACTCCTTCGCCGTCTACCCGGCGCCCGGCCTCGAAACCGAAGCGCGGGCGCAGGTGGTTGACTACACGGTGCGCATCGCTCGCCGGCTCAACCTGCGCGGTCTTGTCAACGTCCAGTACGTGGTCCACCGGGGCCGCGTTTACGTGCTGGAGGTGAATCCGCGCGCCTCGCGGACTGTGCCCATGCTGTCCAAGGTGACAGGCGTACCGATGGTCAAGCTGGCGACGCGCGTGATGCTGGGCGAGAAGCTCAGCGACCTCGGCTACGCGACAGGCTTGGTGCCGCCCACGCCGCTGGTGGCAGTGAAAGCGCCTGTGTTCTCGATGTCCAAGCTGGCGGCTGTGGATTCCTACCTCGGCCCCGAGATGAAGTCGACGGGCGAGGCCATGGGCGTGGACAGGACGCTCTCGGCCGCTTTGCGCAAGGCGTTCCTCGCCGCAGGCATGTCGCTCAAGCCGGGCGGACGCGCTCTCCTCACCATCGCGGATCAGGACAAGCCAGAGATCTTCGCGATCGCGGCCGGCCTGGCCCGGATCGGCATGGAGATCCTGGCCACACCGGGCACAGCGGCGGCTCTGCGAGCTGCCGGCTTCTCGGCCCGGGTGGTCAGCAAGCTCGGCGATCCCGGCGAGAACGTGGTGGAGGCCATCCAGGCAGGAGTTGAATTGGTGATCAACACCATGACCGGCGTGGTCGAGCAGGAGCGGCCGGGTCTGCCGGTGCTGCGTGATGGCTTCGAGATCCGGCGGGCGGCCGTCGAGCGCCGGATTCCCTGCCTCACCTCATTGGACACCGCGGCTGCGCTGGTGGAGTCTTCGCTCCACGCCGCTGGGCAGCTGGAGGTGCGAACGATCGCCGAGTGGCGAGCGGGCGCCGCCTGACCGCTTCAGGCGCGATGTTCGAGCTGGAGGCGCCGCTGGTAGCTCGGCGCGAGGTGGCCCGCGACATGCAGGTGCTCTCGTTCAGAGCGCCGGAGGTGGCTGCAACAGCCTGTGCCGGCCAGTTCGTGAATCTGCTGCTCCGGCCGGGCCCGTTGCTGCGCCGGCCGTTCTCCATCTATTCCGCTCAGGCTGAGCAGGTGGAGGTGCTGCTGAAGCCGGTGGGGGCGGGGACCGCCGAGCTGGCGGCCCTGGCCCTGGGTGACTGCGTCTCCCTGCTGGGGCCGCTCGGCAGCGGCTTTCAGCTGGATCCCGCCGCACGCTCGGTGGCGCTTGTGTCGGGTGGCCTGGGCGTGGCGCCGATGCCGCTGGCGGCTCGGGCCGCGGCGGAGCTGGCTCTGCAGGTGCACTGGGTTCATGGCGCCCGCTCGGCGGCCGACCTCTGCTCGGAATGGGCGGGCAGCCAGGTGCACTGGGCCACTGACGACGGCTCCCGCGGCTGGCGCGGTTCGGCCCTGGCGGCCATTCCCGAGGGGGTGGGCCAGGTGCTGGCCTGCGGTCCCATCCGCATGCTGGCGTCGCTGGCCGCGCGTTTTCCGCTGGCCCAGGTCGCGATCGAAACCTACATGGGATGTGGGACCGGCGTCTGCCTCGGCTGCGCCGTGCCCCGGACACACGGTGTCTACGACCGCGCCTGTAAAGAAGGTCCTGTGTACCAAGCGAGCTCTGTCCGCTGGGACCAACTGCCGCAGCAGCTGCACTATGGTTTGGGCGATTGAGTGGGCTCACCGTGGGCGGGGTCGAGTTGCACTCGCCGGTGCTGGCCGCGAGCGGGACTTTCGGTTACGGCACCGAGGTGCCGCTCTGCGATCGCCGCCGGCTGGGCGGCATGGTGTCGAAAGGAATTTTCTTGCAGCCGCGGCTCGGGACCCCGCCACCGCGCATTGTGGAGACGCCGAGTGGGATGCTGAACGCCATAGGCCTGCAGGGACCTGGCGTGGAGGCGCTGATCCGCGATTACTGCCCGCTCTGGGCTGACTGGGATTTTCCGGTGCTGGTGAACATCAACGGCGAGTCGATAGATGAGTACGCCGAGCTGGCTGCGCGGCTGGACGGAGTGCCGGGGGTGAGCGGCTTGGAGATCAATATCAGCTGCCCCAACGTGCGCGAGGGGGGCATGTTCTTCGGCAAGGACCCTGCGCAGGCGGCCGCAGTGACTGCGGCTGTCAAGCGTTCGACGCTGCTGCCCGTTTGGGTGAAGCTCACGCCTGCCGTCTCCGATCTGGCGGAGGTGGCCCGCGCCTGCGAGATGGCCGGGGCGGACGCACTCTGCGCCATCAACACGCTGGTCGGCATGTCCTTCGACCTCAGCACCGGCAGGCCGCGCCTGGCCTTCGGCACCGGCGGCCTCTCAGGTCCGGCCATCCGTCCGATAGCCGTGCACCTAGCGCACCAGGCGGCCCAGTCGGTGGCGATTCCCGTGATCGGCATCGGCGGCATCTGCTGCGCCGAGGACGCTCTGGAGTTTCTCTGCGCCGGCTGCCAGGCAGTGCAGATCGGCACAGCGACATTCATCGATCCCAACGCGATCGGAAAGACAGTGGAGGCTCTTGAAGCTCTGAACTGGCGCCACTTGGTCGAAGGCACCCGGTCAGCCGTTTCCACCGGCTGACGCGCACCGCGGGCCGGATGCTGGTTAGGTCCGAGCGGAATGTCGGTGGGAGGCCAAAGACCCTACGACGGCCGGCCCTGAGTTAGGATCTTGGGCGCCGTGGACGACTTCGAGAGCGTCAGTCGGGGGCGCGGCCGCCGGGCTCTCGGCCTGATCGCCATCGGTCTCGCGCTGGCGCTGGTCGGCGGCATCGTCTACCTGCGGCCCTTCGCTAAAGCACCCGCGCAGACGCCCGCGCCGACCCCGGCCGGCCACTTCAACCTGCCCGCCGACATGCAGTGGGTCTCGGCCGATGAAGGTTGGGTCGTCTTCAATGATGGCTCCAACCACAGCACCCTCTTCCACACGCGCGATGCCGGACGGCACTGGCAGAGAAGCCTCTCAGTCACTGACGGCCACGCCGCGGGGTTCAGATTCTTCGACCCCGGCCAGGGTGTGCTTCCCATCTATGGTGAGGCCGGCGGCGTACGCGTGTTGAAGACCGATGACGGCGGACGCTCCTGGCAGCACGTCTATCTACCCAACCTGATGAGCGGTTACGTAAATGTCGAGTTCAGCGACGCCCAGCATGCATGGCTTACTCAGTGGTCTACCCAGGCCTCCACGGCCGGTGTCCCGACCCTCGATCTCTATCGCACAGCCGACGGTGGCCAGCACTGGCAGGCATTCCCGAATGGCGCGTTGAACGGGTTGCCGGGACCACCTTCCGTGCCACTCGTCTTTGCCAGCGCCCTGGACGGCTGGGTGCAGGTCGGCAGCCGGCTCTACGCCAGCCACGATGGTGGTGACTCGTGGCGGCCGGAGAGTCTGGAGCTCCCGGCCGCTGCCCCCGGAGCCAGCCTCTACCTGGCCCAGGCAGTCGTCTCACCGGGGGGCTGGGCGGCCCTGACCCTTTACGGCCCCACCCCCAGCGGTCAGGTGCCTCCCGGGGTGGACATCTGGGTGACCGCCTCGAGCGACGCCGGGAGGACGTGGCAGCCACCAGTCCACACTCCCGAGAAACAGAGTCTGGACGCGGGCCCTGACTGGTACCCGCCGCGCTTCAGCGATCCACGGAATGGCTGGCTCGTCGTTGGTGCTGCGATCTACACAACAGTCGATTCGGGCGGCACCTGGAGCCGCAAGGCCATGCCCGCCGGCGCACCGTGCCAGGATGTCAGCTCCGTCAGCGCCAGCACAGCTTGGTGCGCCGGCCGCGCTGCCAGCGGCGCGTACCCCAAGGCATCCCAGGTGCGCCTCTTCCGAACAGTTGACGGTGCCCGGCACTGGACCGCCGTCGATCCGCCGATCTAGAGTGTCCGGTCCCCGAGTAGTCGAAACGTTCCTAGGTGAAGGCGTCCTCCACCCGCAGTGTGGGGGGAGGTGAGGTGGGGGGCCGAGAGCTGGAATGTACCCAGGGCGTCGGCAATGGTCTCGATGACACCTTCTATGTTCTCATCGACCTCGGCCACCCAAAACCTCAGCACGCGAAAGCCGATCT
>JALZAW010000248.1 GCA_030948155.1 Candidatus Dormiibacterota bacterium
TCCTGCGCCTGATTCAGATCGCCTACGCCGCGGGCGACCAGAATGGCCGGCTGCTGCCGCGCGAAGCCCAAGCGGCTCTCCCCGAGAGCCTGGGCCTGCACAGCGCCGTCGTCAGGCGGCAGGGACTCCGAGCCCAGCACACCTGGCCGGAGCGCGCGGGCGGGCGACGCCAGCAGCAGGATCACTCCCAGCGTGATCACAATGAAGACCAGCGGCCGACGCATGACGCTGCCGGCCAGCCCGCGCCAGAACCCGGCCAGGCTGCGATTGCGGGTGAAGGGCAGCGCCAGGGAATCCACCCGGGCCCCGAACACAGCCAGGAGGGCCGGAATCAAGGTAAGCGACGCCAGGACCGAGACCACAACCACCAGCGAGCCGCCGAGGCCGATCGACCAGAGCACGTTGAGATGCGAGAGCATGAGGGCCCCAAAGCCGATCGCCACGGTTCCCCCCGATACGACTGTGGCCACACCAGCTGTGCCCACCGTCCTCGCCACCGCAGTCTCCGGATCGGCGCCGGCCCGCAACTCCTCCCGGAAGCGGTTGACGACGAGCAGGGAGTAGTCGATGCCCAGTCCCAGGCCGACCACCGAGGTGACGTTGAGTGAGAAC
Source organism: Candidatus Dormiibacterota bacterium (assembly GCA_030948155.1). GTDB lineage: Bacteria > Chloroflexota > Dormibacteria > Dormibacterales > Dormibacteraceae > Dormiibacter. The sequence goes on from JALZAW010000248.1 coordinate 613, forward strand.
ACCGACACCGTGTGAATTCGGGCCACGAAGCCGAGCAGAGCCAGGGCTACAGTGACAGTGCCCAGCCCGGTCAGCACAGGCAGGGCGCCCGCGACCACACCGCCGAACACCAACAGCAGCAGGATCAGGGCAAGCGGAGCCGAGAGGCGTTCCGACTGCCCCAAGTCCTGCTCGGAGTGCATCACGAAGTTGTTGTAGACGGCGGCAAAGCCGCCGATGAACACCCGGGCCGGCCCTTCATGGTGGATGCCGCTCGCTTCCCGGGCTGCAGCCAGGAAGTAAGCGGGCTGTTCATTCGATTCCAGCAGCAGGGCAGCCGACCGCCGGTCCTGGCTCGGGATCGGCCCGACCACCACTGTCGGGCTCTGGGGAGCGGAAGTCTGCCGGGCGAGACGCTCCAGATCGAGGCGCCAAGCCGCCAGCTGGGAGCGATAGCTGGCGTCTTCCAGAGCTGCGGAGTCCGATTGAAAGACCACTGCCAACGCCGGCGCCCGCCGCTCCGGGAACTCCGACTTCAGGACATCCGCCGCCCGAGCCGCCTGAGTGTCGGTCTCGAATCCGGCCGGCGAGAGATTGCGCGCCGTGGAGGCGGCAAACCCCGCCAGGCCCAGCACCAGCAGGAGCCAGACGGCGAGCACGTACCAGCGGTGGCGGGCGACGAAGGCGCCCCAGACCACGGCCAGACGGCGGGACGGCTCCATCCCCTCCATGGTCGCTTAGACAGGCAGGTGGCCCGCTAAGCGCACATGAGGGGCGGCTGCGCGACGTGCAGCGCGGCAGCTGCCTGACGTACAGCAGGGCTCGGTGGGTTCAGGCGTGGAGCTCGCCTTCCCCGGTTGCTACGGTTGAGGCGATGATTGAGCTGGCCGCCGGCGACTTGCTCTACGAGCGGCGCGGCGCGCGGGGCGAGCTCGGCTGGCTGACCTTCAACCGGCCGGAGCGACGCAACGCAATCACTTTTGCCATGTACGACGCCCTGCGAAAGCTGGCTCAGGAGGCGGGCGAAGATGGCTCGCTCAAGGTGCTCGTCCTGAGCGGCGCTGGCGGCCAGGCCTTTGCCGCCGGGACTGACATGAGCCAGTTCCACGAGTTCAAGACAGCTGCCGACGCTCTCGCCTACGAGGAGCGTATGGAGTCTGTCTTGACAGCTGTCGAGTCGATCCCGATCCCAACTGTGGCCGCCATCCAGGGGGCGTGCACCGGTGGCGGCGCCGCCCTGGCCCTGGCCTGCGATCTCCGCCTGGGCTCTCCGAGCACCCGACTGGGTGTGCCCATCGCCCGCACTCTCGGCAACACGCTTTCGATGGGTAACTTCGTCAGGCTCGTCTCCATCCTGGGTTTGGCCCGGACCAAGCACCTTCTGCTGACCGCGCAGCTGCTCGACGCTCAGCAATGCCTGCAGGCGGGCCTCTTGAGCGAGGTGACATCTGAGGAGGCGGCCCTCTTACCTCGGGCGGAGGAGCTGGCTGCCACGTTGGCGGGGCACGCGCCCATCACAATGCGAACCACCAAGCTGGCGCTGCGCCGCATCGCCGCGCAGCTCATGCCGGCTGAGGGCGGCTCGGACCTGGTGGTCGAGGCCTATCTGAGCGCCGACTTCAAGGAGGGTCTGGATGCGTTCTTCGCCAAGCGTCCAGCGCAATGGCGAGGCGTCTGACCAGGCAGGGGAGGCACGCCTCTCCTCCCAGACCCCTCCCGGGCCGCCATTACCAAAGGCGATTGCTAAGCCCTATCCCCGGCCGCATCACCCAAGGCCGGTGCCGCAGTTGTCTCGCTGGCCCGAGCCAGGTGAGCGCGGTCGTGCTGGCGCTGCAGGCAGGAGGGGAGGCGTCGCCTCCCCTCCTTCAGTTCAGCTCGATGTCGGCGGGATAGGTGGCGACGATCGCCAGCTCGCCACCCTGCCGGCGCAGCACCCGGCTCCAGAGCAGCTCCGGCCGGCCCGAGAAGGCGTCCGACGGCCTGCCGGGTACCACGTACCAGCCGTCGCTGTCGATCTCCTCTTTCAACTGCCCAGGCCCCCAGCCGGAATAGCCGAGAAAGATCCGCGCTTGGCTCAGCGGCCGGGGGAGCTGATCGGGATCAGCGCTAGCGTCCACCACACCCAACCGATCGAGCAAGGGCAGCCACGAGTCGGGCGCCTCGCCGTCGCTGGCCAAGCCGAGATGGATGACCGACTCCGGTGAGACCGGGCCGCCCAGAAAAACAACCGCCGGCTCGCTCGAAACAGTTGTCCAGGCGGGCGCCACCTCGCGGACCGTGAGCTCCGAAGGCCGGTTCAGGATGACGCCCACGCTGCCCTCGGCTGAGTGGGCCAGCAAGAGGATCACCGTGCGCTTAAAGTTCGGATCCTCGATCGCCGGCGTGGCGACCAGCAAAGTGCCTCGTCCCAGCATCACCTTTGGTCGGTGGCAGCGGCCGTTGCCGCCACTATCGTGTAGGCCAGGTGGTAATGGAAGGCATCCTCGCCCAGCCGCCTCATCTCAGACTCGACGGCCTGGAGGATTCGTTGGCGAAAGCGGAGGCCGAGGCTGTGGAGGAGCGCATACGGCCGGGGCCCGGCGCCGGCCATCATGTGCAGCCACTGGGCAGCTGTGCGAACCCGGCCCCCTGTGACAAGGGTGGTCTCAGTCATGTCGGTGAAGCCCACATCCTCCAGCATCCCGCCCAGCACCCCGGCCTCACCCAGCAGGGAGCGTTGGTTACGGGGCTGGCGGAGGGCTATGGGCTGCTCACCGGCGAACTCATCCAGCACGCCGAAGAAGACCTGCTGCGCCAGGGTGTCAAGCGATCGGCGATGGACCGAGACACCGATCCGGCCGGTCGGCTTCAGCACTCGGCGCGCCTCGTTCAGAGACCTGTAAGGGTCGCGCAGGTAGGCGAGCGAGTCGCCGAACGTCACCAGGTCGAAGCTCGCATCGCGAAAGCAGAGGTCGGGCTCCGCGGTGAGTCGCTGACAGCTGAAGTTAGGCGGCGCCCCGCGGCGAGCCAATGCGAGCATGCCGGCGGAGATGTCGATGCCTATCACGTGCCCGCCGGGCGTCACCAGCTTTCCCAGCGGCTTGGCCACGAGGCCGGTGCCACAGCCGACATCGAGGCAGATGGCGCCAGGCTCGGGCTTCACCAGCTCCAGCAGCCGGGCGGCAACTCGCGGCCGTAGCCCCGCCGCCCACCCCTCGTAGGACTCGGCGCAGGAGTCGAAGAACTCGGCCGCAGCCGCTCCCGGGCGGGGACTGCTGACTGTCCGCTCGAGTGCTGACACGAAGTCAGCGTCCCGCTACCGCAGCCCGCGGGCGTGCGCGGGACGCAGTCGACGGTGCGCTGACCACGCCGCACCCTCGGCCCTCGCGGACTTCTGCAGCCTGGGGCCGCACTGTCACGTGCTCCCCCGGATTCCAACCATTCCTTCGCTTTCTCCCTCTGAACGGCAGCCCTCCGCTGCCTCCACACTTGCACTATCCAACTCCAAAAGCGGAACCCTTTCCTTCAGTAAGATGCTAGTTGGCCGCCTGAGGCGGCTGGGAGACTGTCATCGCCGCCGCGCCCCCGAAGGATGGTTCGCGCCATCACAGGCTTGATCGCAGCGCCGCGCTGCGACGCTCGGCAACCAGGAGAGGCACAAATGGTAGACACTGAGGGAATCATGGCAACTGAAGAGGCGACCGGCCACAGCCGCGGGTCCAAGAACCGGGCTGAGCCGGTCGGCGGCGGCATCACACTCGGTCCCGAAGATCAGCTGGTAGGCAAGCTCATCTACCACGGCGACGTCCGGGTGCAGGGCCTGCTGGAGGGCGAAGCCACGCTAGCGGGCGACTGCACAGTCGACGCTGGCGCCAGCGTTAAGGTGAGGCTGGAGAGCCGAAATCTGACAGTCCGGGGCAACTTCGAGGGCGAAGCGGCGGTTCGGGAACGTCTTCAGGTGTCCGGCTCGGGCATCATCAACGGCAATGTTCGGGTTGCTCGGCTGGTCATCGAGGATGGCGCGGTCCTCAACGGCAACGTCACCATGGAGAGGCCGAGCT
>JALZAW010000249.1 GCA_030948155.1 Candidatus Dormiibacterota bacterium
GCGTCAGTGCCACAGCCAGTTCGGGCGCGACCGGCGCGGTGCCGGCGGGTGAGCTCGTCTTCGCCGGTCTCCAGACCGGCGCTTCGCCCGGCAGCGTCGGCGCGGGCGCCGGTAGCACGCTGCGGACCGTGACCGGCGGGGCGGAGGCGGCGGCCGAGGACCAGCTCTCCGGCCCGGCCGGCCCCCAGACGGGGGCCTTCAACCTGCCCAGCTCATGCGACTGGTACGCGGTAGTGGCGACTTTCAAGTGAAGTTAGCTGAGATGGCGCTGCCGGCGGTACCGGCCCTACGAGTTCTGCCCGGGTCAGTCGAAACGGCTCACCTCGAGGACGCCACCGCCCTCCGCAAGCACGCCGGCGAGGCCTCCTACTACGTGACCCGATGGCTGCAGATGATGCGCTCCGGATTCAGCAACTGGATCTGGCCTTCGCTGCTGCTGACGCTTGCCTGGCTGCTGCGGCCCGCACCCTGGCCGTTGTCGCGGCTCTGGGACCTCCGTGTCACCCTGCGCAGCCGGGAGGGCTTCCGCCTGCGCGCCCGGCTCAAGGACGTGCCCGGGCCGGCCGACGTCTTCGGACTCGGGGAGTACGACTTCAGCGTGATCGACTTCGACCATGTCCAGACGGTGGTCGACGTCGGCGCCCATATCGGCGGCTTCAGCCTCTGGGTCGCCGGTAGAGCCAACTGCCGCATCTACTCAGTCGAGCCCAACCCGGAGACTTTTGCGCTCCTCGGCGAGAATGTGGCCAACGCCAACCTGGGCGGGCGGGTCACCACGCGGCGGGCAGCCCTGGCGGGCGAGTCGGGCGAGAGAACCCTGCACACGGACCGCTACTCCACGGATGCCGGCATCGTCGGCGGCCGGCGGACCGGGGCCGACTACTCGGTCGAGGCCGTCACCCTCGAGGAGGTAGTCGAAGCCTGTGGGTTCGAATGGATCGACCTGCTCAAGGTCGATGTAGAGGGGGCCGAGCACGAGCTGGACGACTCAGCCTGGAAGCGCGCGCTGGAGCGGGTCGGCGTCCTGATCGTCGAATGGCATGGGCAGTTAGCGGGGGACCACCAGCGGCTCGTGGGCACACTGCGCGACGGCGGCTTCCGGGTCGCCATTGAGCTCCGGAGCACAGACGTGCTGCTGGTCGCCTGGCGGCGGGTCTTGCCCACCGGAGCCGCAGACGACATCGTGCCCGGCCACCCCGAGCAGTGGCGCCTGCTGTCGCCACCCGGGACTGTGCGGGTCCGGATCCCGGTCTCGCGGGCCGCCCGGCGTCGGTTGTCGGTCCAGGTCAAGGCGCTGCCGCCGGCGACGCCGGTGGCTCTCTACGACCGGGTAGTCGGCTCGCGCGGCCGCTGCGATCGATTCGCCCTGGCTGCAGGGATCCGGTTGGAAAAGCACCTGCTGGCCGCGCCTTCCCTGTTCGCCCCGGCCTACTACATCGAGGACCATCCGATCCCCATCGCCTACTTCTGCCGGGAGCTGTTCGTCGTGCATCGCGGCCATCCCAGCGTGACCGCGACAGTGGGCGGCCTGCTCTGGCTGGCGCGGCGCCTGTCACCCTGGCGGCTGCTCGGGGCCGTAGCTCCGGTGCGCCTGGCGATCGGGAGGCGCGCTTGAGCCCGACTGTGATCCAACTGCCGATGCGGGCGGGGAGCGAGCCCTCGCCGCTCAGGGCCGGTGCCGAGGACCTGGAGGACCTGGACGATCTGATCGACGTGCCCGGCATGCACTCGATAGTGGTGGGGATCTCCAAGGATCCCAACGCGAAGATAGTGGTGCTGCTGATTCCCAACGGTGCCAGCCTGCCGGCTTACGTGGTCAAGGTGCCAACTACCGACATCGCGGCAGCCAGCGTCGAGTCGGAGATCCACACTCTCAGCGCGCTCGAGCGTGTCCTTCCCGGCTGGGTTGGGCGCCAGGTGCCACGGGTGGAGGCAGTGCTCCACTTCAAGGGTCGCCCGGCGCTCGTGATGACCGCTCTGGCCGGCTCGCCGATGACCACCCGCTACCATCGCTGGCGGCATACCGCCCGGCCCGGTCGGGTTGTGGCTGACTTCGAGATGGCTGGCAACTGGCTGGCGGCCCTGCAGGCAGCGACCGCCGGCCAGCGACGCCCGGTCGAGCTGTGTCCGGGGCTGCCCGCCAGGCTCCGGTCGCGCTTCGCCGGCGACCCCTGGCAGCCGCCTGCACTTGAGATCGTGGGCGAGGCATGCCGCCGGCTCGGCACCACAGCGTCGCCCCGAACGGCAGTTCACGGGGATTTCTGGGCGGGCAACATGCTGGTCGACGGTAATGAGCTGAGCGGCATCGTCGACTGGGAAGCGGGCACTGTCTCCGGCGAGCCGATTCGCGACCTGGTCCGCTTCGCGCTAACCTACGCGCTCTATCTCGACCGCCACGTGCTGAGCGGGGTGCGGGTCCCGGGCCACAACGGCCTGAGGGTGGGGACCTGGGGAGCAGGCATCGAATATGCTGTCTCCGGCCAGGGCTGGTTCCCGGATCTCTTTCGACGGTTCCTCCAGGGCGGCATGGCCCGGCTGGGGGCCGACCCCCGCTGTTGGCGCGAAGCGGTCCTGGTCGGAATCTCCGAGGTCGCCGCGGTGGCCGACCACATCGAGTTCGCCCGCCAGCACCTCCGCCTGCTGGCCAAGTTCGGTGAAACCGGTTAGCCGAAGCTGCATCCCAGCCGGGCGACCCGCACTGCTGGCCCTGATCACACTGTTGAGCGCCGCTGGACTGTCCGCTGCCTGCAGCGGGAGCGGCGGCGGCGCGGGGAAGACTTCATCCAGACCTTCGGCAACCGCGGCAGGCGCACTGCCAACGGCTCCCGTTCCGGTCCCCGGCCAAAAGGACCCCGTGGTCAGAGGCATCTACCGCTTCAAGTCAGAGGACTGGGCCGCCATGGCCAGTGCCGGCTTCAACGCTGTGACCGACGGCAACAGCTTCGGCCCGGCCCAGACGGCTGCCCACCTGGCCGGTATGGTCTGGATGGGCAGCTGGAGCGCGGACCGGTGCGCGTTCGAGTTGAGCCCCGAGCAAATGGCGGCCCGGGTGGACCAAAGCCGAGGCCTGAATTCGTACTTTCAATTGGGCGACGAACCAGACGTGCAGAGGTGCCCAGGGGCGCCGGCGGCTTACCGCCAGGCGACTGCCCTGGTCCACCTGCATGACCCGACCGCCCAGACCTGGGTTGCCGACGACCAGTTCAACGACCCCAACCTCGCCGCCTGGCCGTCCGGGCTACCCATGCAGGGCACAGTCGACATACTCGCGTTCGATGTCTACCCCTGCCAGCCAGCCCAACCGTGCCGCTACAACATGATCGATGAGGCGGTCCTGCGTATCCACCGAGCTGGAGTGAAGTCCTGGCAGTTCATCCTGCCGGATTTCAACGAGCCGTCTTGGCGGCAGCCGACGCCGGACGAGCTGACGCAGATGTACGGGCACTGGCGGGGCCAGGGAGCCTCCGGCTACTGGCTCTACGCCTGGGATGCTGATGGGGCGGACATCCGGGCGCTGCCCGGCAACCTGGAAGCGGTAAAAGCGATCAACCAGCAGCCGGTCTAAGTCCTAAAGTCCTGAGTACACGAGACAACTGTCTGGTCGCCGCCCCCTAGGTGTCTCAGCAACTCGAGGATAAGGACGGCGTCCCGCGGCAGAGATGGCCAAATACCTATAGCCCTAGGCATTTGTCCCGATTGACCACCAACGGGCCAGCACCTTTATTGGCAACGCCCGGCCGCCGGGGCGAAGCTGCCTGGGTCGCGCCGGCGGCGGCCAGGCCGATGATTATGAACTGGGGATCAGGCCCCAGCGCGCAGCCAGCAACACCGCCTCCGTGCGGTTGCGCAGGCTGAGCTTCCGGTAGATCGCGGCGATGTGATTGCGAACTGTCTTCTCGCTGACGGTGCGCGCGCGGGCGATCGCCGCCACCGACCGCGCTTGCCCCAGCTGCGCAAGGACTTCCAGTTCGGTGGGGGATAGATTCTCGGCCGGTGAGCCAGGCACGGCGCCGCGGCGGTGGGGACCGGCGATGGCCGCCTCCAGCAGCTCGGCGCTGACCGCCCGGTGACCGTCGAGTACCGCGACCACGCCGGTGACAAGCTCTGCCTGCGCGCACTCTTTGATGAAGAGGCCGGCCGCGCCCTCCAGCATCAGGCCCACGGCCAGCACCATCTCAACCAGCTCGCCGAGGATGATCACCGGGACTGGCGGCTGGAGCTCCATCATGGCTCGGAGGACGGCGCTGCCGTCCAGCGGCTGCGCGTTCAGGTCGCAGACGACGAGATCCGGCCGCGCCGCCTCGACCATCTGAGCTGCGAGGTCGGAGCCGGTCGTGGTCCGGGTCACAGCGCCCAGCGGTGGCTGCCGGAGCATTGAGCCAAGCGCCTCCAGGAAGAGGGGTTGGCGATCCACCAGCAGAAGATTGGGGGCGCAAGTGCGGGCGGTCAGCGGAGTCCCTGCAAAAGGTCCGGTGCGGGCTTCGCCCGCCGGGCTCAGTACGACGCTCATGGACAGGCCGCCAGCCAGAGCCCGCGATCAGGGCGGCGGTGACGATGGCGGTTGCTGATCCGACCCAGCCGACTCGGCGGCTCCGTTAGCACCAGGTCAGCCAGCAGGG
>JALZAW010000019.1 GCA_030948155.1 Candidatus Dormiibacterota bacterium
GCCGGGTCTACGTTCCTCGTTCGCGCTGGGCCATGGTACGGACCTCCTAAAAGTAGGCACATTCCCTGCGCTCCCCTGCGGCCCCGACCTGGACGACACGCCCGAGCTGGGATGCTCGACGACCGTGCCGCAGGCTCCCCCCTCCGGCCGACTTCGGAATGGACTGTGGCCCGCAAACGTCCACGTGGTCCTCGTCGCGAGGACGCGTCAGCGGCGCCGGAAAGGAGACCCCTGGGGGAACTCGGCGATGCTGATTAGGTTGCCCTCGGTGTCCCTGAACCAGGCGGCCTTCATCCGTCCGCGGTCCATGATGCCGTTGCGCATGATGGCGCCGGGCGGCGTGGGGTACTCCTCGAAGGTCACGCCTCGCGCTCTCAGCCGTGCGACGATCAGCTCCAGATCGTCGACCACCAGGCCGAGCTGGTCGTGCGTCCCGGATGGCGCACCCGTGCTGGGGAAGATCATGAAGTTGGTACCGCCGATCTGGTAGTAGAGGTGGCCGGCGTTCTCTCCATGGGGCGTCAGGCCGAGGTTCTCGGCGTAGAAAGTTCTAGCCCGCTCGACGTTCTTCGCTGGAAGCTTTCCATATGCGTCGGTGAAAGCGGACGGCTGCGGTGCGCGCTCACCCTGAGCGGCGCTGGGGATGGGGTGGGTCACCGCACTTCCTCCTGGTTACTCAGGTGAGGAGGGGCGCTTGCGCGCTCATCCGATTGGGGGACGCCCGACCCGGCCCAGCCGGAAGAGGCCGCGAGCTGGGCAATGACGCTGCCGCCGTCGAGCCAGACGTTCTCGCGGCTCATCTTTCCGTCCCGGAACTCCCACAGGTGGAGCATCCGGAACGAGATGCGCCGGCCGTGGCCGGGGATGTCGAAGAAGTTCCCAGGCACGGTGCCCGTCCAGATGTGTTCGACGACGCAGAAGTCGTCCCCGTAGTACTCGTGCGTCGGCCGCATCTCTTCGGTATTCATCTCCTGCACGAGGTGGTCGTAGAAGCCCCTGGCGGCGCCCTTCCCGTGGACCGGACCTGTCGGAGACCCGACCACATCGTGCTCGACATCGTCGACGTAGACAGAGACCGCACCCGCCGTGTCCCCCGCCTTTTCGGCCTCCAGGTGGATTTCGATCAGCCGCTTCATCTCGATTGGTTCCATGGCCTGCAGTTTGCGGACGAGCCGCTTGGCGCGCCAGGAACAGAACCTGCACACTTCGAACTGTGCAGGAAACGCACGCATCCTTCGGCGCCATGCTGCGCAGGCTCCGCAAGCGGTCGGCCCTTTCGCAGGAGGAGCTGGCCGAACGCGCTGGCCTCAGCGTCCGCGCCATCAGCGCGCTGGAGCGAGGCGAACGGCGGCGCCCCTACCCACATACCGTGCGGATGCTGGCGAACGCGCTTAGTCTGGACGACGCAGACCGGACCGCACTGGAGGTGAGCCTCGCCCCACGCGGCCGTCGCCACCAGCCGCCCCGCTCTCCCTCACTCCTGGTCGGCCGGGAGCAGGAGATCCGGTCCGTGGCCGACCTCCTCTCGGGGGGCGTTCGATTGGTCACACTCACCGGGCCCGGCGGCGTGGGCAAGACACGTCTCGCGCTGACGATTGGCGAGCGTGTCGCGGTGCGCTACACCGACGGTGTGGCCTTCGTTTCGCTGGCTTCGCTCGCCGAGGCCGAGCTGGTGCCCGCCGCGATCGCCCATGGACTGGAGCTGCGCGCGTCAGGTGCCCATCCGCTCGAGGAGGCGCTGCACGCTTACCTGCGGAGCCGGCACGTATTGCTCATACTCGACAACTTCGAGCACGTCCTAGGCGCAGCGCCGTTGGTGGGCAGTCTTTTGGTCGCCGCGCCCAGGCTGCACGCGCTGGTCACCAGCCGGGCGCCACTGCGGCTCGAGGCCGAGCACGTCGCCGCGGTCCCACCGCTGGCGATCGGGCCCGCGGCCGAGCTCTTCGAGCAGCGGGCTCGCCGGGCGGCCGCGCCAGTCGCCGGCTCAGACGTGGTGACGGAGATCTGCCGCCGGCTGGACGGCCTGCCGCTGGCAATCGAGCTCGCCGCGGCCCGGACGCGGGTCCTGCCCCCGGCCGCCCTGCTGGCCCGCCTGGACCGGCCACTCGCCCTTCTGACCGGCGGCCCTCGCGACCACCCCCAACGGCAGCAGTCAATCGGCCAGACTATCGCCTGGAGCCACGACCTGCTCCCGCCAGCGGAGCAGGCTTTGCTGCAGCGGCTGGCAGTGTTCGCCGGCGGCTGGCGGATCGACGACGCGGCGGCCATCGCAGGGCTGGATGAGGACGAGGCACTGGATCTGCACACAGGGCTGGTCGATAGCTGCCTCATCGTCCTGGAAGCGGGAGGCGACCAGCCGAGGTTCGGGATGCTGGAAACCATTCGCGCCTACGCGGCCGAACGCCTCCAGGCGAGCGGCAACGCAGATGACGCGCGCGACCGCCACGCCTCCCACTACCTCGAGCTGGCCCAGCGCGCCGGGCGCGGGCGGCCAAGCTCGCTGCAGCCCGATTGGCTCGATCGGCTGGAGCTCGAGCACGACAATTTCCAGCTCGCGCTTCACAGGCGGCTGCAGCGGGGCGACGTCGAGGCGATAGCAGCCGCCTGCTTCGCCCTGTGGGCGTTCTGGTGGATCCGCGGCTATCTCCCGGAGGGCCGCCACTGGACGGACCGGGCGCTCGCTGCCGGCGACCAGCTCGGCTCGGCCGGACGAGCGAAGCTCCTTTTCACGGGCGCGTTCATGCGCATGCCTGCCGGGCACGACCGAGAGGCGGAGGCCATGCTCGCGGAGGCCGAGCGGATCGTCCGCCGGGACGGCAACAGGGCCATGCTTGCCTGGGTGCTGGCCCATCGGGGCCTGAACGGCGTCTTCCGCGATGGCGCCGACCGGGCCGCGGCCGAGCTCGAGCTGGACGAGGCTATTGCGCTGAGCCGCGAGGTGGGTGACGTCGACGCTGAGGCGCGGGCGCGCCTCGCGAGGGCCCACTTGGCCGTGCAGCGGGGGCGTCTCGCCGATGCCGATCGAACGCTCGCCAAGTGCGTGGCGGAGATCGGCGACCGGGCCTCGCCGTGGTGCGTAGGCACCCTCCTGAACGTCCACGGCCGGGTCAACGTGGCCTGCGGCGAGATCGCGAGGGCCGAGGAGCTGCTGCGACAGTCGGCGGTCATCCTGGGCCGCCTGAAGGGCCGGGGGCCGATGATGCACGCACTCTCGTTCCTGGCCGTCGCGGCCGCCCTGCGATCGGACGCCACGCGTGCGGCGCTGCTCTTCGGCGCCGCTGATCGCCTCCTCGAGCGGAGCGGCGCCGCGCACCAGGGCCCCTATCACGAGCTCGTGGCGCGCGGTCGGATGTCAGCCCGGGCCGAGATCGGGTCTGCGGCATTCGGGTCGCTCCACGAGCAGGGTCACGCGCTCAATTTCGACCAGGTTGTCGCCCTCGCGACCGGCGAGGTGAGCGCGACACTCGATCAGGTCGCCGGGGCCGGCCGGGCGTAGGTCAGGCCGACCAGGCCTCTGCCGGACCAGCCGATCTCCCGGCACCAGGCGGAGTACGCCCAAGATCCAGCAGCGCCTGGACGCGATGTACGTCGGCAGGCTCGGCGGCACGATCGGTTCCGCTACCACGACCCCGAGTGGCCGAGTTCTGCGCCGACCGGCGACGCATCCACTCCGCCTTGGGCGAGCACCAGGGGGCCAACCAGTCGTACCTGGAGTCGGGCAGACTAATTGCTGGAACTGGGCAGACGCACCTGGCAGGAAGGCCGAAATTTGGTCGGGCGGGCGAGATTCGAACTCGCGATCTCCTGCTCCCAAAGCAGGCGCGCTGCCAGACTGCGCTACCGCCCGTTTCTGCGAGCTTAGCTATCACGCCTGCTAGAGACTCGCGCTAGGTAGCTTCGCATTTTTGCGACAGCAGCAGCGGAGCCCGTAGCAAGGCAGCGACGCCGCGTGAACGATACCCAAAGGAACTCACCGGGCACCCTCGGTCCGCCCGCTCGGCGGGGGCGCCTCCCTGCCCCCAGTCTGGTGCTACCGCTCGCAGCAGATACACGGGTGATCGTCCAGGTACACCGGACGTCCCGCAGCGGCAGCGTACGGGCTGCCAGGTGGTCAAGCACAGCCGATGACGGCAGGAGCCGGTCACAGCTGTGTTGCACTCCCGAAACCATCGCTGCTGCTGAGCGCCGCTGCGAGGGCTGTGGCGGGGTGAGCGCGCGGCGGTGAGTAGAAATTAGGACTTTTGTAGGGCCGCGATCGGCCAATCGGTCGGGCCGGAGGTTGAGCACCTGCAGGACCTCGCCAGTCTCGGTTTCATCTTCGGCACGAGGCAGAGTTGGAGCGCGATGCTCGTCGGTCGTCGGTCGGCAGCCATCTGGGCCGAACCTATACGGTGCTCAGTCAGGAGCGCGCCGCGCCGATTCGTGAGATGCTAGGCAGCGCCATGTCGATGAGCCAAGTGGCCAGGGTCATGGGGCTCGCGCGAGCGACGCTGTACCGACACGATCTGGCCGCGTCATGAACTTGACCCGCGTTTTGTTCGGAGCCGCCCGCCTTAGCGCCGACGCTCGCGCAATCCGCCGTGGCCGTGCCGGCCAGCGGATCGTGAACAGGGCTATCGGGCGAGGCGCTGGCCGGGTGCTGCGGAAGCTATGGCGATAGGCTGCGGCTCAGCTGTCCGCCCGCATGAGCTAGCTGGCGCCAATGCAGTTCGCGGCCCCGCCGCCTGGTCAGCCGCCAGCACTCTGCCCTCGGAGGTTCACAGATGAACTTCTCAACATTGAAACAACCGAGCGCGCTGATCCCGCTGGCGATGTCCTTCGTCGCCCTTGGCATTGTCTTGGGTCACATCGCTCTCTTCGGCGTGACGCGTCAAGCGGACGAGGGGACCGCGGCCCATCTCTGGCAGCTGCTCATGGCCGGACAAATACCGGTCATCGCGGTGTTTGCGATTAGGTGGTTAGGGCAAACTCCCAGGCAAGCCCTACTGGTACTCGCGTTGCAGGGCGCCGGCGGCCTCGCGGCGGCCGCGCCCGTCTTCCTCCTCAAACTTTGAAGCCAGGAGTGCGCTCACCGGGGGGGTGTTCACGAGCAAAGCCGACGGCCGAGTGGTACGGCATGATCGTGTCGGTCAGGGGCTGGTCAACAAAGTGACCGGTCGCCACGCCGAGCTGATTCTCGAGGCCGTGGAGATGAGCACCCTCTCCCGGTCCTCCTGAGCGGAGCTTCCCGGACCGGGCCTGAACGATTTATCCCGGGTTTTAGTGCTCAAGAGCGCCCGGCTTCGCGGCTGGGAGTCCTGCTGCCGGCCGGAGCGGCACCTCAACCCGCCGTAACCAGTAGGGCACGTAGCCAGCCTGGGGCTTATAGTCCCAGGCATGGATACGACCACCTTGATCATCGTCATCGTCGTGATCCTCTTGGTTCTCGGCGGAGGCGGCTTCTGGTATCGCGGACGAGGCCGCTAGAGGAAGCCCCGGCGTCTGGCCGATACCAGGGGCAGCGCGTAGGGTCACCGAGCTGGGTGCCTCCGGCTGAGAAGTCCTTTCACCCCGGCGTGGACGCTTACATCGACGGCCTACCCGATTGGCAGCAGGCGATCTGCCGTGAGATACGGCGGTTGGCGCACGCCGCGGATCGAGAGGTCACTGAAACCATCAAGCGCACCAACCGTCCGTACTTCGTGCTGCGGGGCAACGTCTGCGCCCTGCTGGCGGCCAAAGATCATGTGAACGTGTTCCTTTACGACGGCGCGATCGTCCCTGATCCCGAAGGCATCATCACAGCGGGACATGACAACAAGACCGCCCGCACCGTGTCTGTCCGCCAGGGGGAAGCGATCAACGCGCCAGCGCTGACCACCATGCTCAAAAGCATTATTGCCAACAACCGCGCCGGCGGCTGGCGCCGGCTGAAGCGCGAAAGCTGATCCCGACCAGCATCCTGGCCCTGCCTACCGTCACTTCCAACTGCCATCAGTGGGCTCGGCTGGGCTCAGCCACCGCCCGCCCACGTCGCGGCCACGGTTACTGAAGCCGGTCGTCAATTCGAACCGCCGGGCGTTCGGGCTCCTCGCCTAGTCTCAGAGTAATGGTCCCGGCAACCGCGCTCAACGTGCTCGACACGGAGGGACGCACAGTGGACCTGCTGACGGTCGCCGCCGAGAGGCCTTTGCTGGTCGTCTTCCTTCGCCACTTCGGTTGAACCCACTGTCTTGAGACAGCCGCGCAGTTGCGCGGCAAAGTGCCTGAAATCGAGGCTAGGGGCGCTCAGCTCATTCTGGTCGGAAATGGATCTGTCAAGTTCGCTGCCAGATTCCAGCAGGACAAGCTGCCGGGGATCCCCGTCTACACCGATCCTTCGCTCAACACCTACAGTGCCGCCGGCATGAAGCGCGGCGTCCGAGCCACGCTCTCGCTCGGCAGTCTGCTGGCCGGCGCGCGCTCCACCTTGCGAGGTCACCGTCAGACCTCGGTCCAGGGGGACCCCTGGCAGCAGGGTGGCGTGATGGTGGTGGCGCGCGGCGGCGAGGTCGTCTACCGGCGGCCCAACCAGCACGCCGGTGAGCGGCCCGACCTAGCGGCGGCCCTCGCGCTGCTCTGAGACCCCGCCCAGGCTCGCCAGCGCACCGCTGCCAAGGAGCGCGCGCACGGCTGCGCCGCGGTGGCTGAGTCTGTGCTTCTGCATCGGCGGCAGCTCTGCGAAGGAGAGTCGGCTCCCGGCAGGCCAGAAGACCGGATCGTAGCCGAAGCCCTGGCCCCGGCCGGCCGGCTCCCGGATCTCCCCCGCGGCCTCGCCCTTGAAGGTGAGTGTCTGGCGGCCGGGCACGGCCAGCGCGAGCAGGCATACGAACCGAGCCGGCCAAGGCCGCGGCTGCGTGCGCAGCCGCTCGAACAGGAGCGCCTCCCGTTCCGCCTGGGTTGCCGCGATCCGGGCCGAGTGCAGGCCGGGGTAACCGCCCAGCGCCGCCACCTCCAGACCACTGTCGTCGCCAAGGGCGGGTCCGCTCCGGGCCAGCGCTGCCGCTTCAGCCTTGAGCGCGGCGTTGGCACCATAGCTGTTGCCGGTCTCGGCCACCCCCGTGTCGACGGGCTCAAGCGTCAGCCCGGTGGTGACCAGCAGCTCCCGGAACTCGCGCAGCTTGCCCTGGTTCCCAGTCGCCAGGAAGAGAACCGTCAGCCCGGTCTAGCCCAGAGTCGCAATCGCCCGCTTCTGCTGCATTATCAGCTCGCGGATCCCGCTCTGCGCGAGCGCCACCAGGGCGTCCAGCTCGGACTTGGCCAGCGGCTCCTTCTCGGCCGTCGCCTGGAGCTCGATGAAACGCCCGTCGTCCAGCATCACCACATTCATGTCGGTATGGGCCAGAAAGTCCTCGGCGTAGTCGAGATCCAGGCGGGGCTCACCATCGATGATGCCGACGCTGACGGCGGCGACGTAGTTGCGAATCGGGTTGCGAGTGAGCAGCTTGGCCGCCTGCATGCGCTTGATGGCCTGATAAAGCGCGCAGAACGCGCCGGTGATAGCCGCCGTCCGGGTGCCCCCGTCAGCCTGCAACACATCGCAGTCAAGCGTGATAGTCCGCTCGCCCAGCGTCTTCATGTCCACCACTGTGCGCAGCGAGCGCCCGATCAGCCTCTGAATCTCGTGGGTGCGACCGCCGATTCGGCCCTGGCTGGCCTCTCGCTGGCCGCGATCGTGGGTGGCTCTGGGCAGCATCGAATATTCTGCGGTGACCCAGCCTCTGCCTGTGCCCCGGCGGTGGAACGGCACTCGCTCCTCCACGCTGGCCGTCACCCAGACCCGAGTCCTGCCGGTCTCGACCAGGGCTGAGCCTTCGGCGTGCGCGTTGATGCCCAGCTCGATCTTGAAGGGCCGCAGCTGATCGGCGCGCTCCCGTCCGTCAGGTCGGGCCACTTCCTACCTCCCGGTCAGGCGCAGCAGCAGCGTGGTGCCGAGCCAAAAGATCGCCAAAGGCACGAACACGATCAATGGTGTGAAGGGGTCAGCGCCGGGAGTCATGACGTTGGCGATCAAGCCCAGGGCCACGAGCCAGTAGGCTCTGTGCTTCCACAGCCAGCGGGAGCTGATGATGCGCAGGAGGCCCAGCGTGTAGAGAACGACAGGCAGCTCGAAGACGACGCCGAAAGCTATCACTATGCCGAGGACGAAGCTGAGCAGCTCACTGGCAGTGATCAGCGGCGCCAGGCCTTGGAACTGGAAACCGAAGAGCACGTGAATGATGAGGGGGAGCGCGAAGAGGGCGAAACCGACCCC
Source organism: Candidatus Dormiibacterota bacterium (assembly GCA_030948155.1). Classification (GTDB taxonomy): domain Bacteria; phylum Chloroflexota; class Dormibacteria; order Dormibacterales; family Dormibacteraceae; genus Dormiibacter. The sequence goes on from JALZAW010000019.1 coordinate 8,273, forward strand.
CAGCAGGAAGAAGAAGGTGGTGGCGATGATCAGCGGCAGGATCAGCCGCTTCTCCTTCAGATGCAGACCCGGGCTGACGAACCACCAAAGCTGCTGGAAGATGATCGGTGAGGCGACGACAAGTCCGAGGTAGAGGGAGACCTTGAGCTTCAGCGTGAAGGGGTCGGTGGGAGCTGTGAAGTAAACCTGATGCACGCCTGACCGCTCGACCAGGAATTGGAACACCTGGCCCGAAAAGAAGAAGGCCACCAAAGTGACCAGCAGCCAACCGATGATCGAGATGATCAGCGCCCGGCGCAGATCCTCCAGGTGGGCGATGATCGACATGCGGGTGTCACCCGCAGTCTTCGGGCGCGACGAAGCACTCCGCGACAGCAGCGCCATCAGCCGCCCCTAGGGCCTAGGCCGACTTCTCGGTCTCGGGCTTCGCTGGCTCCGGCGTGACCGGCGGGGTCACGGTGGTCGTGGCGGCGGGGGCCACCGGTTGAGCGGGAACGGCCGGAGCGGCTGGCGTTGTCTCGCTGGCAGACTCCGGCTTGACGTCGTTCATCAACTTGTCGGATTCCTTGCGAAACTCACGCATGCCGCGACCGACGGCGCCACCTATATCGCCCAGCTTGCCCGGGCCGAAGACGACCAGCACGATGATGAGCAGGACCAAGAGAAAGCCGGGGTGGATCCCAAAGGGCATCTAAGTAACCTCCATGCGATTATACGAGCACCTCAGGCCTTCTTCGGCTGTGAGGATTGGATCTTGATCTGGGTGATTCGGTCGCTGCCATCCAGCTGTGATACGACTGAAAGGCCCGCCCCGGACACCGTGGCGAATCGGTTGTAGACAGTCGTCGGCTCGCTGCCGGGCCACGGTCCCCGGAGAATGAAGAACTGGGAGCCGCTGAGACTGCCGTCAGGAAAGCGGGCCATGCCCATGGCACCCTGGGAAAGGTGCTCATCCTTCCCCAGTGGTTCGGGCGGCAGCGTGTAGCCGGGGCCCCCCGAACCGTTGGCCTGGGGATCTCCCGCCTGGACTATCCAGTCCTGCACAGCAAAGAAGTGCAGGCCGTTGAAGTAGCCGTTGAGAGCCAGAACTATGAAGTTGTTGACGGAGATCGACGCCGATTTGCTGAACGTCAGCGGAATGTCACCCTTGCCGGTCGACATCACGGCCGAGTAGTCCTTCTTGGCGTCGATGCACATCGCAGGCGGCCCGGCGAACCGGCCTGGCGCCAGCTGCGCGGCCAGATGGCAGCCGCCGAACTCGGCTGGCGGCTTCACCTGTGCCGCCCAGTTGAGCCCGACACCCGCAGCCACCGTGAGGGCGATGACGACCAGTGCGATCGCCAGGGCGGCCGGCGCCCGCATGGGCAGTGGCGGCGCCTCAGGCGCCGCCTGAGGAGCCTGAGTGCGGCGTTGCTTGGTCACGGCCACCCATGATGCCAGGCGTGGCGTCCTGAGCCGACGAGGACTGGTCGAGGCGAATCACTTTCACCAGCGGAACCGGCCGCCCAAAGAGGATCTCCCCCACCTCGTGGAAGCGTCGAGGCACAGCCGTAACCCGCAGCTCGTGCACGGGCTGACCGGGGCCAGGCAGCGCTCGCATGCGCGCGTGATCCAGGCGTCGCTCGACCATGGCGGCGGTCGTCTCCGCCGAGTCGACGAGTGCGAAGGCGCCCGGATAGACAGCCTCGATGGCTGGGCGCAGGAGCGGGTAGTGAGTACACCCGAGCACGAGCACGTCGGCACCGAGATCAACGAATGGGGCCAGATCACGCCGCAGCGCCTCCTTGGCGCGACCGCTCTGAGCGTCGCCGTCCTCGACTAACTGAACCAGTTCGGGACACGCCTGCTGGTAAACGCCGACCATGGGGTCGAGCTCCTTGATGGCATGCAGGTACTCCTGCGACAACCGTGTGCCCTCGGTCGAGATCACCCCCACCAGCCCCTTTCGCGTGGCCTGAACTGCAGCCTGGGCGCCAGGGCTGATCACGCCCACCAGCGGCACATCGAACACTTCTCGGGCTTGGTTCAAGGCCGCCGCTGTGGCTGTGTTGCAGGCGATCACAATGAGTTTGACCTGGGCCTGCTGCAGGTGCCGAATAATCTCGAACGCGAACTGCTTCACCTCCTCCTGGTAGCGCGGCCCATAGGGGAAGTGCTGCAGGTCGCCCACGTAGATGGTGCTCTCCAGAGGCAGCCGCTCCTGAATGGCTCGCAGCACAGTGAGACCACCCACGCCTGAGTCGAAAACTCCGATCGGACGGCTGTCTCCGGCAGTCGCCGGGCCGTTTCGGGCGCGATCGGCCGAGGTCGCTTGGCTCAGCGCTCGGGCGGGGCGAAGCCCACGCGCCGCGCTTCCCGCTCCACCTTCTTGGGCTTGCGCAGCAGCAGGACGTGTCGCTCGCCCGCCGCGTACACGCCTGCCAACTCCCAGCTGTCCTCGGCGGCTGCGGCGAGCTTCGCCACCAGGGTCTCGCCGTCAATCATCTCGGCTGGCGTCAGCAGATCGGTCCTGTAATGCCAGTGCCGGCCACTCTCCCCGTCCGTAACCGTGGGCACCGGCAGGCTGAGGGCTGGGCCCGCGGCGTCGGGCTCCTGGTCCGGCTCCGGCTCCTCCTCGTATCGCTCGCGCATGCGGTCTAGATGTTAGGGCGGTCAGGTCGCGCTGGACTCGGCTACCGATGGTGCGGGTGGTGGGGATCGAACCCACACGCCTTTTCAGGCACGGCTTTTTAAGAGCTGCGCGTCTACCGGTTCCGCCACACCCGCGTCTGCTGGTGGATCGTAGCGGCCAACTGGGGAGCATCCGACCAATCCAGTCCACCTATTGGTCGTAATCGTAGAAGCCGCGGCCAGTCTTGCGGCCGAGTTCTCGCCGCTCGACCTTGTCCTTCAAGATCTGCGGCGCGCCCGTGCCGCCCTCCAGGCGCGCTCGGTCCTCCAGGCCGCCATAGAAAACGTCAAGCCCACTGAAGTCGAGCAACTCGAAAGGACCCATCGGCCAGTTCAAGCCCTTCTTGACAGCAGTGTCGATGTCCTCGACGCTCGCATAGCCGCCCTCGAGCAGATTCATGGCTTCCTCGGCGGCAGCGAAGAGGATGCGATTGACTATGAAGCCATGCACCTCCTTGTTGATCAGCACCGGCACCCGGTCGATCGAGCGCACGAAGTCCATGGCGCGCCGGATGGTCTCCTCGCTGGTGACAGGTCCCTTGACCACCTCGCAGAGCTGCATGACAGTGACGGGATGGAAAAAGTGGAGGTTGCAGCACCGCTGGGGAGCGGGCACCTCGGAGGCCAGGCGCGAGATCGCGATGGTGCTGGAATTGCTGGCCAGGAGCGAGTCCGGCGCCGCTCGCTCGCCAAGCTGACGCCACAGGTCCCGTTTCGCGCCGAGGTCCTCGACGATGGCCTCGATCACGAATTGCGCCTGCGCCACCGGCTTCAAATCCGCTGAGAATTCGAGAGCGGCGAGCGCCCTGTCGGCGCCGTCCTGACTCAGCCTGCCCTTCTCGACAGAACGGGCCGAGAGCTTCTGACATTGAGCTCGGGCGCGCTCGAGCTGGTCGGGCACGCTGTCCACGAGAGTCACCGCGTAGCGACCGCTGTAGGCGGTCTGCAGCGCTATCTGCGAGCCCATCGTGCCAGCTCCCACGATCACCACCCGCTGTCCACGCGCAGTCTCAGCAGTCAGGCTTTGCCGCATTCTTCTCCTCACATGTTCCCGATCAGCAGGGAGCGCTTCGAAGCTGCGGTGACGCAGGCGATCGGAGCGATCCCGGCCGAGTTTCAGCCTTACCTGGAGGATATCCACTTCCTCGTGGCTGACGATTCCGGTCTGCGCCTCTATGGGCTGTACGAGGGTGCGGGCGTCCTGGCCGAAACTTCCCTGCCCGCCCGGATCACTCTGTTCAAGGACACCCACGAGCACTTCGCCAACAGCTGGCAGGAGCTGGAGGAGCAGGTTCGGCGAACGCTGGAGCACGAGATCGGCCATCACTTCCAAATGGGAGAGCAGGAGCTCCCTCAATGAGGGTGGGCGTCTCCCCAAAGGTCGGCTCCATCCCGGCCGAAACCGGATACTGGCAACGCCTGTAAGGAGTCGAACGGCCTTCGCCGTCAGGCTCAGCTCTTGGCGCCGACGATGATAAAGGCCGTGAAGCTGATCAGCAGCGTCCCGTGCTCGTCTGCATGCTGCAAGTACTCCCACCACTGCTGGGCGCTACCGGTAGAGAGCGTCCCGTTTGTCTGGAGTACAGCGAGATGGCTGCCGAGGAAGAGCTCGGCCATCGCGTAGTGGACAAAGACCTGCACAGGATCGATCGAGAGCACCTCCAAGCGCCGCTCCTTGAAGAGACGCGGCAGCTGCCGCCCTATCCACCCGTTCCGCATCGAATCGGAGTAGGAGAGGACAATGGTTCGCGTGGTCTCCTTGTCTGGGTGGTCGATCATGAGCGTGTCCCAGTCGAAATCGAATACGCCGATCCGTCCACCTGGCCGGGTTACCCGCACCATCTCCGTGAGCGCCCGCGCGGCATCCGGGAGGTGCTCCAGCAGGCGTTCAGCGCGACACACGTCGAAGGCGCCGTCCGGGAATGGAAGCGCCTGAACCTGCCCGACCTCAAAGGTGATGGGGACCCGGAGTTCCTTGGCGCGTCGTCGGGCCTCGGCGATCATGACCTCACTCGCGTCAAGGCCAACAAGACGGCCCGCCGGACCGACGAGTTCCACCATGTCGAAGACATCCGTCCCGGGACCGCAACCAACGACGAGGACCGCCTCTCCGGGCGCCACAGCGATCCGTTCCAGCATCAGCCTCTTGCTCGCCTGAATTGCGGGGGGCTTCTGCGCCTCATCCATAAACCGAACGAAGAAGTCGGGATCCTTCGTGCGGTCGACCTGCGTGAAAAGGTTGCTATGCGTATGGCTGCTCATGCCGGTCTCCTGCCCGATCTTAGTCCCTGGCCGGAGGCGGAGCACGAACCTGCTGACATTCCCACACGCCAGCAGCAGCAGCCCTAGCGCGAGGAGGTGGCCTGGTTTGCGTCTCCGGCATGCCGCTTCAGACCCGCCAGTCGTGGGCTGTCTTGCGCGGATGGCGGACGGTAGAATCCGCTGCTGGCCGGCGACGTAGCCAAGTGGTAAGGCAGAGGTCTGCAAAACCTCCATCACCAGTTCGATTCTGGTCGTCGCCTCCACTCTTGGACAGCTTTGGAGGAATTGAGTTGGCCGACACGCCGATCAAGATGCCGCAGCTCGGCGAGTCTGTGACCGAGGGCACAGTCGACAAGTGGCTCAAGCACGAAGGCGACTACGTCAAGCGGGATGAGCCGCTGGTGGAAGTGGTCACTGACAAGGTCAACGCGGAGATCCCGTCCCCGTTCGAGGGCCACCTCGTCCAGATAGCTGTGAGGGAGGGCACGACTGTCCCGGTGGGCACTGTGCTCGCCCAGATGGAGGTCGCTGGCGCCGCAGCTGAAGCACAGATCGCCGCCGAGCGAGCGCAGCCGCAGCAGCCGCAGCAGGCTGACCTCAGCTCCGCTGCGGCCCAGGCCACCGCGGAGGCGACTTTGGTCGAGAGCGCCAGCGGGCCGTCTGGCTCACCCGCCTCGGGCGCCGCCATCCCCCCCTCAGCCGGTCCGATCAACGGTGACGGCGCCGCCCGGGCCCGCTTCAGCCCCGCCGTGCGCCGTCTGGCAGAGGAGCATGCGCTCGATCCGAGCGTTATCCAGGGGAGCGGTCTGGGTGGCCGCGTTACGCGCGAAGATGTGCTCGCCCACATAGCGAAGCAGGTAACTGAGCCCCCCGCAGCCGCGCCGGTGACCGAGACCACGATGGCTGCTGAGCCGCCCGCGACCGAGCCCCAGGCTCCGATCACCCGGTCCCAGCCCTTCCAGCCCGGGCCGCCAGGGGCCGGAACTTCGGCCACCGCCGCCGCCGGCAGCCAGGAGGAGCTGGTCCGGATCAGCGCCATGCGCCGCTCGATCGCGGAGCACATGACCCGCAGCCTCGCCACCAGCCCCCACGCCTGGACCCTGCAGGAAATCGACATGACTGAGCTGGTTCGCTACCGCGAGGCCGAGAAACCGGGCTTCGCTGAGCGCAACGGCACCCCTCTCACCTACCTCCCGTTCGTTATCCAGGTGCTTTGCGACGCACTTCACGAATTCCCCCTCCTCAACTCCAGCTGGACCGATGAAGGGATCCTCCTCAAGCGGTACATCAACATTGGACTGGCGGTCGCCATCCCTGACGGCCTGATCGTTCCTGTCATTCACAACGCCGACCGCCTCGGCTTCAGCGATCTGGCTCGGACGGCCGGCAACCTCGTTCAGCGGGCCCGCAACCGGCAGCTCCGGCCCGAGGACGTGCAGGGCGGCACCTTCACGCTAAATAACACGGGCCCGACCGGCTCGGTGGCGAGCCAGCCAATCCTGCATCAACCGCAGGCGGGCATCCTGACCACCGAGTCGATAGTGAAGCGGCCGGTAGTCATCGGCGAGGGCATCGCCGTGCGGCACATGATGAACATGTGCCTCTCTTTCGACCACCGGCTGATCGACGGCAAGCTGGCCGGCGACTTCCTCCATCTCATCAAGTCCAGGCTGGAGGGCTGGACCCCCGCGGCAATCCGTATCTGAATGACTGAGAACCAATGACGGAGACCATTCAACCGGCGCGGCGCCTTCCCGACTGGCTGCGAGTGCGGGTCCATGAGGGCGAGAACTACAAGCAGCTGAAGCAGCTTGTCAAGGACAAGCGATTGCACACAGTCTGCGAGGAAGCTCGCTGCCCCAACATCTTCGATTGCTGGAACCGGCGCAGCGCCACCTTCATGATCCTTGGCGACACGTGTACCCGAGCCTGTCGCTTCTGCGCCGTCACTTCCGGCCGGCCGGCCGAGTTCGATCTTGGCGAGCCGGTGCGCGTGGCGGAGTCGATCGCCGAGCTGGGGCTGCGACATGCCGTCATCACCTCGGTCGATCGGGATGATCTGCGCGACGGCGGCGCTGATACGTTCGCACGCACCATCCGGGCGGTCCGCCGTCTGAGCCCACAGACGTCGATCGAGGTTCTCACCCCCGACTTTCAGGGCGAGCCCGAGGCGATCCGAGTCGTCGCGCAGGCGCGGCCTGACATCTTCAACCACAACACCGAGACAGTGCCACGCCTTTATGCCCGGATTCGCCCCAAGGCTGTCTACGGACGCAGCCTTCAGCTCCTCCAAACTGTGAAGCGGCTCCAGCCCGACCTGGTTACCAAGTCGGGGGTCATGGTGGGTCTCGGTGAGGAGAAGGAGGAGCTGCTCCAAGTCTTCCGCGACATGCGGGCCCACGACATTGACGTGCTGACTGTCGGGCAGTACCTGCGACCAACTACCAAGCACGCGGCAGTGGTCCGCTACTACGAGCCCAGCGAGTTCCAGGAGCTGAAAGAGGAGGCAGTTGCCCTTGGCTTCGAGCACGTGGAGTCAGGAGCTTTGGTGCGGTCTTCCTATCACGCCGATGAGCAGATCCCAGCCCGTCGTAAGAGTCTGCTGGCTGGGTAGGGTCCCCTACCGGGACGGCTGGGACCTCCAGCGCGCTCTCGTCGAGGGTGTCAAGGCAGACCGGGAGCC
>JALZAW010000250.1 GCA_030948155.1 Candidatus Dormiibacterota bacterium
AGCGGTGTGACGGTTGACGAGATCAAAGAGATCTTGGTTCACGCTACTGTCTACTGCGGTACGCCAGCAGGCCACCAAGCGTTCCTCGCAGCGCACGAGGCGCTGACGGTAGCCGGCGTCTTGCCCAATCCGCGAGAGGACCAAATCAGGTGAGCACCGTGAAGCATCTGGGATTCGGCTTGGACGCGAAGCCGAAAGCTAATTCGGCCGCGGTGCGCTAGCGGTCGGGTCGGGACGATAGGCGTCGAAGCAGGTTGTACTGATTTTGCATCGCCACGAACCGGGTCCAGCCGTGCCAAGCGGCCTCTCTTAAGTCGCCGGCTTGCGCCCCCAGGCCCAAAAATAGACGCCTGGGAGAACCAGCGTGCGCGGGTCGTCCAAGTGTTCGCGGGCGCCCCGATCCAGATCGTCCAGTTCCTGCTCGCCGGCGATCCCTCGCGCCACGATCTTGGCCCGCATGCTTCGCACCAGGTCGACACGTATGGTCCGCCGGGAGTGGCCGTGCGGATAGAGATCGACGCGCGCCTCAACCCCAACATCTGTGAGACCGGCATCCCGGAAGAGCTCGGGTAAGCGTCGGCCGATGAAGGGATCCGCGCCATCCACGCGGAAGGCGGCGATGAAGATCTCATGAAGCCGGTCCCAGGCCGGATGCGGCGGATGATAAAGCTGGATGGACATGTCTGGCTCCATGCCGGCCACGCAACCACCCGGCCTGACCAGTCGCGCCATCTCGGCCACAACCACGGTGGGGTCGGGAACGTTGATCAACAACGTGCGGGCGTGGACGAGGTCGAATGAGGAAGCCGCCAACCCCGTGCGCCGGGCATCTCCCTGGATGATCTTCACGTTCCCGAGCCCATGGTCGTGCGCGAACGAGCGGGCGAGGGCGAGATTAGCCGGGTCGAGATCCATTCCGACCACCCGGCCGTCGGGACCGACCCGTTCGCTGAGGAGATCGATAACTCCGCGTGGGCCGCAGCCGAGATCGATCGCGCTCTGACCCAGTCGCAAGCCGACCCGGTCGAGCAGGGCGGTACTTTGGCCTCGAAGCTCCACCGACTGTCGCCGCAACCGCTCACGTTCCGCCAAGTCGCTCCCGAGTGCGTATACGGGAGCTGCGAGCGGAGAAGGTTCCTCAGCGCGGGGCGGGCTCGTCATGCCGCGATGGTACAGCTGGCCAGCCAGACGGAACGCTAACCCCGATATTCAGTAACGGACCTGAACGTTAGCGCGGCATTGAGCCGGTCGTACTGACGTGCCCCGCCATCTTCTGCACGGGAGCCAGGTCGACACCCAAATCGAGCAGATCCCCGATCCAAGTCCGGCGCAGATCGTGAGGCGCCGTCGCCTGAAGGCGTGCCTCGAGGCCGCGCTCACGGCAGATCCGCCAGGCGCCGCCCGGGCTGAGGCGCGCCAGCTGATCCCCCTCCCTCAGCAACCGGCCGGACTTGAGCATGGGACAGAAGAATGGGCCCGGATCGATGCCGCGGAGCTGCGGCCAATCCTGGAGGGCAGGGAGCGCAGAGGGCGGCAGGGTGAGCTGGCGCGGCTTACGACCCTTGCCCCGGCGGATCCGCAGCTCGCCGGTAACTACATCTAGGTCGGCGAGGTCGATGGCGACTGCTTCGGAGCGACGGAGGCCGCAGCTGTAAGCCAGGGCCAGGAAGGCGGCATCGCGCCGGCGCCGGGCGGTAGAGTCCCGACCCTGCCCTTGGCTAGGAGGACCGCTGCAGGCCTGGAAGAGGCTGCGCAGCTCACTAGCGGAGAGGTGGTGGCCGCCCGGTTCTGACTCCCCGCGCACTGCCGGGATGCTCGTCGCCGCCTGGTAGTCCTCGATGCTGATCAACTGGGCCTGCCAGCATTCCCTGAGCACGCCTCGCAGGGCGGAGAGCATGCGATTGGCGCTGGCGGGCTGGTAGCGCTCCTCCAGCAGACCACGGATCTTGAGCACGTGAGGGCGTCGGAGCTGGTGCCAGGGCAGGGTCTCGGCGGTGTAGAGCTGGGTGGCTCGACGGGCGATCCAGTCCAGGGCCGAGAGCTGAGGTCGCCGTGAGGAGGGGGCCAGCCCGTTCAGGTAAGCCGTGACGGGATGCTCGAGGTCGGAGAGGCGCCCCGGTGGCTCGGGCGCGGCCGGCAGACGAGGCGGGCTCAAATGGAAAAGCTGGAGTCGTGACCGCATCGGCCCTCATCGGCTGAGCAGCCTCTCGCTGCAACGCCGACACCGGATCATCGAGAGCGACGAGGCCGATGCTCAACTGACCAGCCCTCGAGGCGAGCTCCGGGAGCACCGCGGGCCCGAGCGAGCCCTCAGCGCTCACGGCGGCGGCGGACCAAGCTTCTTCTTGGCCGGCCGCAGCGTCTCAGTGATCCGGTCCTCACTGACTCCGAACCGACGTGCCAATTCGAAGGCCTGGAGAATGCACGGCGGAAGGGCAGCCGGCTGGGGCGACCGAGCGTGCTGGCGCGCGCTGGCTTCGAGGAGCGATGGCAGGAGGCCCGCAGGCTGCTCGGCGACCAGCAGATCGGCAAGCGGGCGGCGGCGCGGCGGCTGAAGGTCGGCGCGGGAACCCTCGACCGCCTCCTGGTGGCCGCCGAGGAAGCGCGGGTGACGTCTGTTCAGGGCGTTCCGAAAACCCTTCCCCGCTGAGGGGCCTCTTGCGCGAGTTCGCTGCCAGGGTCCCGGCGCGGTGCCGAAAACACCTCTTTCCAGAACGCCACCCGGGGCAGCGTCACCCTCTTTCAGCGGATCAAGATCCCCTCGCCAACACAGCAGATGACGCGTCGATCCTCCGAGGAATGGAAGGTCACCAGCTGCAGGAGCAGCGCCCGCGCCAGGCCCCTTGCCGCCTCCCGATCTCCCTCGACGCTCAGGATCCCCGCACGGCTCAGCGGGATAACGACGGGCAGGCTGTCGACCAATCCTCTCTCTTTCTCGTCCGTGACGGGAGCTCACCGCGTAGCCTTCCGCAGTCGGTCCCACTCTCCCTAGTAACCACAGTCAGGCTCTCACAGTTAGAAGCTGCAACTGGGCTCGCTGGGAGAAGACACCCGGAGGGTAGCAGCCCGAAAAGGAGAAGAGGGATGCCCACCCGAAAACCCGCCGTGTTGTTCGCCGTACTCGCGGCTCTCTTGCTGGCTGTCCAGGCCGCGTGCGCAGGCAGTCAGACCCCAGGTGCGCCGAAGGCCAACGCTTCGTCCGGCGGCACACCCACCGCCGCGCCATCCGCCGTCGTGCTCTCGACCGCCACTCCCGCGGAGATCGAGAGGATCGCCCACCAGATCTTCGCCGGACCCCATCCGGTCGGCTGCAACTGGCATGACCGGGCCAACTGCCCCGTCACCGACAGGCTCGCCGCCAGGCTCGAAGAGCTGACCGCGCCCCGAGCCGAAGGTCCTGGACCTTCACCCCCTCTCTGCCGCTGTCAAAACGGACCGAACGCTGTCTCGGTGAGAACCGAGGTGACGGCGAGCGGGGGCATCGCCCACGTCACGCTCGACTATGGCGGCGGCCTCAGCAGCAACATCGACCTGATCATCGTCGTTAGTAGTGGCAGGCTCCACGTGGACGATACTCAGTGCACAGGCGGTGGCAGCAGCACCTCTGTTTACGCGGCGCACCTCATAGACTGCAGCAAGTTCTCCCAGCAGTCCGATCTCGGCTGCACCATTTCTGACGCCGCGTACGGGAGCGGGACGCCGGCGATCGTTTCCGCAGCCGTGTCCGGCGACACCCTGACGCTGGCCTTCAATAACGGCACGCCAGCGTTCGAGGTCACAACCCAGCCCAGCGCTCGGTTCCTAAGGGATCCCAGCGGCCGCCCCATCACGCTCGCCGGCTCAGCCGGCGTGAGGATCGTCCTGAGGGGCTTCAGGGGGGATACCCCCAACCTGACCGGCGTTCCGAAGTCGCTGACCTCCAAGGGCTCACTGCTGCGTCAGGTGGCGCCGATTGGGGACTTCGAGGGTGTTGTCAGCTTCGGAGCCGGGCTCTCCTCAGCGGGTTGCGCCAACGTCACCAGCAACCAGTCGTCTCTGGTCTTCCACTTCAACAGCGAGGGCTGAGCTAAACTCCCCGGCGATCCCTAACCTGACGCAGGCCGGACTGATCTTCCGACAGTGCGGCGGACGCCACCGAGCACGCCCCCGCAGAGGTCACGGCGGACATCAGCGAGGCCGGACAGGCTAAGCCTACCGGTTGCGACCGCCGCCGCTGGCGGCGGGTGGGTCCGCCACCGCGCCGACCTCGTTTCGGCTTCCGCTGGCCACCCAGGTTGGGCTTGGGCTGGAAGCTCTTGAGCGAACCCCAGGACTCGAGCAGGGTGCCGTCGACGGTGAAGTGATCGTTGGAGAGCAGGTGCTGCTGGAGCCTGCCGCAGCACTGGATAGACATGCATCCACCGATCAACCTGCCGCCGCCGGGCCACGTCCTGTCAAGTGGTGCAAGGACGACCATCACGTCATCCATCGACTTCAGCTGGCGGCGGCCAGTTCCGGCACCACCTCCTTCTCCTCGGTGGCGGCCATTTGAGCCACCTTCAGCGACTCGGCGCTGAGATAGCGACGGGCCA
>JALZAW010000251.1 GCA_030948155.1 Candidatus Dormiibacterota bacterium
ATGGCGAGGACGCTCCGCGCCCAGCGTCTCCTGGTCGCTGTCAACCTGCTCGGCCTGCCGTCGGTCGCCGTGCCCACCGGCCTGGCGGGTGACCTGCCGCTGGGGGTGCAGATCATCGGCCCTCGGTTCAGAGAGGACCTCTGCCTGGACGCTGCCGAGGTTATCGAGGCCCGAGCGCCCTCGCTCACTCCGATCGATCCCCGGCCGGGCCGGATGGCAACTTGGCAGGATCGCTCTGACGTGCAGACTGCCTGACCGGCAACTGTGGCTGAGCTCCGCGCCGGCCCCTGCGGCTAGGCTTAGAGCCCGATGAGCGCCCCGGTCAGTATCGAAGCGGTCATGGCCCGGCTGGAGGAGCGCCGGTACATCGGCGACCGGCCCCTGGCAACCTCGATCTTCCTGGCGCTGGCCCTGGGCCGCCCGCTTTTCATCGAAGGTGAGGCGGGCGTGGGCAAGACCGAGGCGGCGAAAGTCATGGCCCAGGTCCTCGGGGCGCGATTGATCAGGCTGCAGTGCTACGAGGGGATCGATGTCGCCCACGCGCTCTACGAGTGGAACTATCCGCGCCAGCTGCTGCACATCCGGTTGCTCAACGACTCAGCAGATCGGGCGGCCGCCGAGCACGAGATCTATGGCAAGGAGTTCCTGCTTCGGCGGCCGCTCCTGGATGCCATCGACAACGACGACCCTGTGCCGCCAGTGCTGCTGATCGACGAGATCGACCGCTCCGACGAGGAGTTCGAGGCCTTCCTGCTGGAACTGCTCAGCGACTTCCAGGTCTCAATCCCCGAGTTGGGCACCATTCACGCTCGGCGGCCGCCCTTCGTCGTCGTGACGTCCAATCGGACCCGCGAGGTGCACGACGCGCTGAAGCGGCGCTGCCTCTATCACTGGATCGACTACCCCAGTGTTGAGAAGGAGCTTGCCATCGTGCGGGCTCGGGCGCCCGAGGCGGCCGAGCAGCTGGCTCGCGACGTGACAGCGCTCGTTCACGGCCTCCGCGAGCTGGATCTCTACAAGGCGCCGGGGGTGGCGGAGACGCTTGACTGGGCGCGGGCCCTGGCCCAGCTCGGCGCAACGCGAATCGACACCTCGCTTGTGGACGCCACACTTGGGGCTGCCCTCAAGTACCAGGAAGACCTGGAGCGGGCCCGCGAGCAGCTTCCCGAACTGGTCAGTCAGGCCAGGGGAGCTTGACTGCAACAAATTCGCCGCTCTGCCGGTTTCTGGATTCTGTGGCGGGCAAACCAACGAGAAACCCTCTCGGCAACTGGCAAGTCCAGCTCCTGATCCTCGGTGCCATCTGGGGCCACAGCTTCCTGTTCATCAAGCTTGCGGATGCCGCGTTCTCGCCGGCCCAGGTCACGCTCGGCAGGCTGGCCATCGGCACAGCCGTTCTGGTGCCCTTCCTGCTTTTTCAACATGAGAAGCTGCCGCGCAACCCGAAGGCCTGGCTGCTGCTCGGCGTGGCGGGAATCCTCTTCAACGTCGTGCCCTACACGCTGTTCGCCTTTGCGGAGACCCATATCTCCTCAGTTCTGGCCGGTCTCTGGAACGCGACCACTCCGCTCTTGACGCTCGTGCTGGCGCTGGCGCTGCTGCCCAGCGAGCAGGCGACGCGCTCCCGTGTTATGGGTCTCGTGCTGGGCCTTGCAGGGGTGATGTTGATCCTGCATCCCTGGCAGGGGCTGGGCGGAGCCGAGCTGATCGGAAATTTGGCCTGCCTGCTCGCGGCCGCGTTCTACGCGGTTGCCTTCGTCTATACGCGGCGGTTTCTCAGCGACATGCCGGCCTCCGCAGCTTCCCTGGCAGCAGTTCAGCTGCTGACAGGCACCGTGTTCCTGGCCGTTCTCACGCCGTTCCTGGGGCCGCTGCCACACCAGTTTCCGCTCCCATCCGTGCTGGCGCTGGTGGGGCTGGGCGCGCTCGGCACAGGCCTCGCCTACATGCTGAACATGGGCATCGTGCGCGCCGCCGGGCCGACGGCCGCCAGCACTGTGACCTATGTGGTGCCCGTCTTCGCCACTGTCGCGGGGCTGCTGTTCCTGGGCGAGCGGGTCGGCTGGTGGGAGCCGATCGGCGGAGCGCTCGTGCTGGCGGCGCTGGCGCTAACGCAGGGTAGGCTGCGCCGGCCGAGCAGTCCAGCCCTGCCGGGGCGTGAGCGCCGGGCCGCCTGACGCGAGGCTCGCCAGCTCATGGCAGCAGTCCAGGCCCCTGATCTCCTGCCCCGGCTGGCCGCGTTCGCGCGCCTCCTCCACGACGCGGGGTTGGACGGCGGCCCGGGCCGGCTGACCACAGCCACCAAGGCGCTCGGCTTTATCGACCTGCGGGATCAGGCCGGCTTTCGGGATACCCTGCGTGCTTGCTTCGTGGGCCGCCGCGAGGAACTGCCTGTCTTTGAGGCCGCTTTCGACATTTTCTGGGTGCCTCCCGATCCCCGTGTCAGGGCCGGTTTCCTGCCCGGCAAGTCGCGCCCGTTACCGTTGGCGCCGGACCGGGCCAGGAGCTGGATGCAGGCGCTGGGGCTGAACCAAGGGGCGCAGCGACCTGGCGGACTGCAGGAGGTGGTCAACGAGAGTTCCGGCTACTCGGCCGACGAGCTGCTGCGGCACAAGGACTTCGAGGAGATGTCATGGGAGGAGATGGAGCAGGTGAAGCGGCTGCTCCAGCAATCACCGTGGCGCATCGCCGAGCGGCGGACCCGCCGCGCTCGCCCGGCGGGCCGCGGCGAGGTCGACCTCGCCCGCACCGCGCGGCACTCGATCAGTTCCAGCGGCGAGTTGATCCGGCTCTTGCACCGGCAGCCGCAGCTGCGGCGGCGTCCGCTGGTTCTTATCTGTGATGTCAGCGGGTCGATGGAGCGCTATTCGCGCCTGCTCCTGATCTTTGCCCACGCGACGGCAAGGCGCGAGCGGCTGGAGACCTTTGTCTTCTCCACCCGGTTGACCCGGATCACGCGCCTGCTGCGAAAGCGGGAGATCGAGCCCGCCCTGGCTCAAGTGAGCCAGCGCGTGCACGACTTCAGCGGAGGCACCCGCATTGGAGAGGCGCTGGCGGAGTTCAACCGGCGCTGGGGCCGTCGAGTGCTCGGCCACGGGGCGGTGGTGGTCCTGGTCAGCGACGGCTGGGATCGGGGAGACCCTGAGCTGCTGGCGCGTGAGGTGAGCCGGCTGCGGCGCATGTCGCACCGGCTGATCTGGCTCAACCCCTTGCTGGGCTCGGCCGGATACGAGCCGGTGACGCGGGGGATGGCGGCTGCGCTGCCGCACACTGACGACTTCCTGGCCGCCAACAACCTGAAAGCGCTGGATGGGCTGGGGGCGCTGCTGGCCGGCCTGGACCGTCGGCGTACGGTGAGATAGCCCATGCGTGAGATTGCCGCCGAGTACAGCGCCTGGCGGCAGGAGGGGGAGCGGCTGGCGCTGGCCACAGTTGTGTCCACCTGGGGCTCCAGCCCGCGACCACTGGGCTCCCGCTTGCTGGTCAGCACCAGCGGGCGTATGGCCGGCTCGGTCTCGAACGGCTGCATTGAGGGGGCGGTGTTCGAAGAGCTGCAGAAGACGCTGAAGAACGGGGAGGCTCGCCTGGTCGACTTCGGCGTGGCCGACGACCTCGCCTTCGATGTGGGGCTGGCCTGTGGCGGCCACATCCAGCTGTTGCTGCAGAACGCGACCGAGCAGCACGATCGAGCGGTCGAACTGGTCGAGGCCGAGCGGCCCTTCACCCTCCTGACCGATCTGTCGAGCGGTGGGGTGGAGCTGCTGCCGGGGCCGCCGGCCACTGAGCTGCCTCGACGGGAGGGGGACCGCTTCGAGGAGCCGTTCGGCCGTCCGCCACACCTGGTCATCATTGGCGCCATCCACATAGCGATCCCCCTGCACCGCCTCGCGCGGGTGATGGGTTACCGGGTCACTGTGGTGGACGCCCGCTCGCAGTTCGCCACGGAAGAGCGCTTTCCTGACGCGGATGGCATCGTCATCGCCTGGCCAGACGATGCGTTGAAGGGCATGGAGGTGGACCGCTCGACGGCCGTGGTCATCCTCACCCACGACCCCAAGTTCGACCTGCCGGCGCTGCGCACGGTTCTCCAGACTGGCGCCGGTTACATCGGTGCGATCGGTTCTCGCAAGACGAGTCAGAACCGCTTGGATCAGCTGCGCTCGGAGGGCTTCAACGAGGAGCAGCTCGCGCGCATCCATGGACCAATCGGCCTCGAGCTGGGTGGCCGCGGCGCGGAGGAGACCGCGCTCGCCATCCTGGCCGAGATGACTGCCGTCCGCTTCGGCGGCGCCGCCGCCCGCGGAAGTTAGCGCCGTTGGGGGCTAACAGCTCCAGAATCCGAGCGGAGGCGTCTGCAGGTCGCTCTCGGTCTGGCGCAGCGGCGCCGGTAGAACCCGTCTGCTTCGATGTCGGCTACACCTTGATCGACGAGACGCGATCGTGGCTGGCTTTGGCACGACAGATCGGGGTTCGTCCCGAACGACTCTTCGCTGAATTGCAGGCGTCGATTGAGCGCGGCGAGGGTCACATGCAGGC
>JALZAW010000252.1 GCA_030948155.1 Candidatus Dormiibacterota bacterium
GCCCCGGCCGCTTCTCCTTCAACGTGAAGGGCGGCCGCTGCGAAGCCTGCCAGGGCGACGGCATCATCCAGATCGAGATGCAGTTCCTGCCCGACGTCTACGTGCAGTGCGAGGTTTGCCGGGGGACGCGCTACACGCGCGAGGTACAGGAGGTGAAGTTCCGCGGCCACTCGATCTCCGAAGTGCTCGCGATGACTGTGGATGAGGCGAACGAGGTCTTCGAGAACGTGCCTCGCATTCTGAGCAAGCTCAAGACCCTGCGCGACGTGGGACTTGGTTACATCCGGCTCGGCCAGCCGGCGACGCAGCTGTCGGGCGGGGAGGCGCAGCGGGTGAAGCTCTCAACCGAGCTTTCTCGCCGGGACACCGGCAAGACCATCTACGTGCTGGATGAGCCGACCACCGGTCTGCACTACGCAGACGTGGACAGGCTGCTCCACGTGCTGCACCGGCTGGTCGAGCACGGCAACACGGTAGTGGTGATCGAGCACAACCTGGACGTGCTGAAAACCGCTGACTGGGTTGTCGACCTGGGCCCGGAAGGTGGGGCGCGGGGCGGTGAGCTGGTGGCCGAGGGCACGCCGGAAGAGGTAGCCGTCAACGCCAAGTCCTACACCGGCAGGTATCTACGGCGGGTCTTGGAGCGAGCTCAGCCGCCGCACCTGGCCGCCCCCGACCAAAACGGCCGCCGAGCCGCCCGGAAGCCAAAGGCCGGGAAAACGCGGCTCAAGGTGCCCGCTTGAGCGCGCTGGCGGACCTGAAGGAGGTGCTCTTCGAGGTCAGCGACCTTCATCAGGCGGCTGAGCTGCTGAGCTGGGACCAGGAGACATACATGCCTGCCGGCGGCGTGGTGGACCGCGCGAATCAGCTCGGCACCCTGAGCCGCATAGCGCACGAGCGCTTCGTCGCCGCGACGACTGGGCGGCTGCTGGAAGCCGCCGAGTCCGAGGTCGCCGGCCTGGCCGACGATTCCGACGACGCGCGCCTGGTCCGGGTGACACGCCGCGACTGGGACCAGGAGACGCGGCTCCCCAGCGACCTCGTGGTGGCCATGGCGCGAGAGGGAGCCATCTCGCGACCCGTCTGGCAGGAGGCCCGCGCCAAGGGGGACTGGTCGCTGTTCGCGCCGCGGATGCGGATCACAGTGGAGCTGGCGCAGCGCGTGGCGGAGGCCGTCGGCACCAGAGGCAGGGCCTATGACGCTCTCATCGACCTGAACGAGCCGGGTCTCGACACTGCTCAGGTGGAGCAGTTGTTCAGCCAGCTGCGGGACCGGATTGTGCCGTTGCTCCGGCAGGTTCAGGAGCACGCCGACCGGGTGGACGTCTCGGTGCTCAATCGGGATGTCGAGCCCCAAAGGCAGCTCAGCTTCGCGACCCAAGTGGTCGAGCGTCTCGGGTACGACTTTGGCCGGGGTCGGCAGGACCTCTCCGCGCATCCGTTCTGCACCTCCTTCGGGCTCGGGGACGTGCGGATCACGACGCGAGTCAGTCCCAGCCTCCAAGAGGGCTGCCTCTTCTCCTCCATTCATGAGTCGGGCCATGCGATGTACGAGCAGGGCATCTCGCCGGCGCTGGCCCGCACCCCCCTGGCCATGGGTACGTCGCCAGGTGTGCACGAGTCGCAGTCGCGCCTCTGGGAGAACCTGGTGGGGCGCGGGCGAGCGTTCTGGAAGCACTTCTACCCCCAGCTGCAGGCGGCCTTCGACGGTGCTCTGAATGAAGTCGGGGAGGAGGAGTTCTACCGCGCCTGCAACGCTGTGCGGCCTTCGTACATTCGGGTCGACGCCGATGAGTTGACCTACAACCTGCACATCATGCTTCGCTTCGAGATCGAGAAGGCGTTGCTGGAAGGGCAGCTCTCGGTCGCGGAGGTGCCAGAGGCCTGGGCCGAGCAGGTGAAGGAGTACTTGGACCTGGAGCCGCCGTCAGGGGCAGAGGGGCCGCTGCAGGACATCCACTGGACCCAACCGATGCTGGGTGGCTTCATCGGTTACGCGCTGGGCAATGTGATAGGAGCCCAGCTGATGGAGCGCGCCCGGACGGCGCTGCCCCAGCTGGACGCTCAGATCGCAGCCGGTGATTTCGCTCCTCTCCTGGGTTGGCTGCGTGAGAACGTCTACCTGCACGGTCGCAAGTTCACGCCGCAGGAGCTGGTTCAGCGGGTGACGGGACGGGCGATTGAGGCGGGGCCGTGGATCCGCTACGTGGAAAGCAAGTTCGGCGATCTCTACGAGCTGAACTGAGCCTGGTTCCGGCCCACGAAGTGGTCGGCGCGGAGGCGGGGGAGCGGGTGGTGCTGCTTCCCGGCACGTTTAGCGACAGGGGCGCCTGGCTCAAGCTGCTGGGCGCTCTGACGCCCCGTTTTCGCTGCCTCCTCTTCGACCCTCGGGGGACCGGGCGAACAGCCGATCCAGGTGTCCCCTTCGGACCCCAGGACCTGGTGACGGACCTGCTCGCGGTCATGGACTCAGCCGGCTGGGCTGATGCGCACCTGGTCGGGCACTCGCTCGGCGCCGGGGTGGCGTTATTGCTGGCCGCGGCAGCCCCGGGGCGGGTGAACAGTGTCGTGGCGATCTCTCCGGCGGAGCACAGTGACGCCCGTCTGCGGGCGGTGTTCGACCACTGGGAAGCCCTGGCGCGCTCCAATGTGAGCGATGACCAGCTTCATCTTGGTCTGGTGCTTCCCGCCTTCGGTCGGGCGGCCTTCGCCCGCCTCGTGCCGGGGGTGGTGCGCCAGCTGAGCGCTCGGCCGATGAGACGTGACTCAATCCTGCGCTACGTCGAGTGCAACAGGCGCCAGGATCTACGTCCTGTGCTGGGCTCGGTGAAGGCACGGACGCTCGTCATTGCGGGCGAGGAGGATGCCCTGACGGGACCTGCCCACGCTCTGGCGGTGGCAGCCGGCATAGAGGGAGCGCGCTGCGAGATCCTGCCCGGCTCCGGCCACACTCCCCAGGTGGAGCAGGCGCCGCACCTCGCCCGGGTGCTGGTCCGCTGGCTCGGCGGTGGCTAAGTCCTCCATTGACCTGTCTCGTTACCGGCGGGGCAGACAGCAGTCTCAGCCGCCAGCCGAGCGCGGCGCCCTTGTGCGTCAGCCCTTAGCGCTGACCGAAGATCCCCGCGAGGAGGCCGGCGAAGATCAGGATGACCACCGCGATGCCCAGCACGAACAGGATCAGGTGGACGTAGCCCAGGATTAGCCCAGCGACAGCCAAGCCGTTGCCGCCTTCACCGGTCCGCCGGATATCACGGCGCGCCATGTGGCCGGTGACCACTGCGACAATTGCGCCTACGAGGGGCAGGATCACGAAGGAGGCGGCCCCGGTCGCCAGACTGACGATTGCCAGAGTGTTGGTGGGGCGAGAGCCGGCGGGGACGCCCACCCAGCCTCCCGGTGGCGGGGCAGGGGGCCTTGAGGCCGGCTGGTCGGGATGGTACGGACGTTCCTGCACAGTCCAACAGTAGCGCTCGTCGGCTCTGGCTGACGGGGTTTCCGGCCCGCGGTTGGAGCTGGCGCAGTTCCTAAGATCGAGCCAGTGAGCGAAGCCCACGCCCAATCGATCCGTCAGCGGCTGCGCGCAGTGCCGGAGACGCCTGGCGTCTACCTGCTCCGCGATGCCTCAGGACAGGTCATCTACGTGGGCAAGGCGATCCGGCTCCGGGACCGGCTGCGCAACTACTTCACGCCCGCTTATGGCCAAACGGCCCGGCTGGTGGAGCTGCTCAACAGGGTCTTCGACTTTGAGGTGGTGCAGGCTGCCAACGAGGTCGAGGCGCTGATCCTGGAGTGCAACCTGATCAAGCACTACCGCCCGCGCTTCAACATCCGGCTCAAGGACGACAAGAACTACCTATACCTGAAGCTGCCTCTCCGGGAGGAGTTTCCCCGAGTCCACTACACGCGCCGGATCCAGAATGACGGCGCCCAGTACTTTGGCCCCTACACCAGTGCACAATCCCTCCGCAGCACTGTCAAGAGCCTGCGCCAGCTCCTGCCCTTCAGGACCTGCTCCGACGACATTTTCAAGCAGCACAAGGTCTGCCTCGACTTCCACATCCGGCGCTGTCCAGGGCCCTGCGAGGGCCGCGTTGACAAGGCCACCTACGGGTCGCGGATCAGGGAGGTGGGCCTCTTCATGGAGGGTCGTTCAGACACGCTTACCAGGCATCTGCGGGAGCGGATGGAGCAGTCGGCGGAGGAGCTGGACTTTGAGAACGCGGCTCGCTTCCGCGACCAGCTGGCGGCGATGGAGAAGATCGCCGATCGCCAGAAGGTGCTGACCCACAGCCGAGACGATGAGGACCTCGTCGCCTATGCGCGGCAGGGCCGCCACGTCTACGTCGAGGTGGCCTACGTCCGCCAGGGCAAGCTGATCGGCCACGACGGGCATTCTCTGGAGGGTGCCGGGGACGCCGGCGAAAGTGAGCTGCTGCGCGGCTTCCTGCTGCAGTACTACGCCAGTGCCACGCATGTCCCGCGACGCGTCCTACTACCCGGGCCT
>JALZAW010000020.1 GCA_030948155.1 Candidatus Dormiibacterota bacterium
CACCACTCCCGTCGGAACCGGGTTCCGGAGCGTCAACGTGGCCCTGAGGCAGGAACTCGAGCTCTACGCCTGCGTGAGACCGATCAAAGCCTACGAGGGCGCCCGCAACCTACGCGACGACCTTGACTTCGTGATCATCCGAGAGAACTCCGAGGACATCTACGCAGGGATCGAGTTCGAACGGGGGACGCCCGACTGTGATCGGCTGCTAAAGGAGATCTCGCAGCTGAGCGGGAAGCGAATCCAGCCGGACAGCGGGCTCTCCATCAAGCCCATTTCCGTCTCCGGCAGCCAACGCATAGTTCAGTACGCCTTCGATTACGCGCGGCAGTACCACCGTCGAAAAGTGACGTTGGTCCACAAGGCGAACATAATGAAGCACACCGACGGCCTCTTTCTGGCCGTCGGCCGTGAAGTTGCCCAGCGGAATGCGGACATCGAGTTCGAAGATCGCATAGTCGACAACATGTGCATGCAGCTGGTGCTGCGTCCGACTGAATATGACGTACTGTGCTGCCCCAACCTGTACGGGGACATCATCTCGGACCTGGGTGCCGGGATGATAGGTGGGCTGGGTCTGGCGCCAGGGGCGAACATCGGGGTCAACGGCGCAGTCTTCGAGGCAACGCATGGCAGCGCTCCCAAGTACACGGGACAGAACAAGGTCAACCCAATGGCTGTGATGCTCTCCGGCGTCCTGCTCCTGCGCCACCTGCAAGAGGTCGAGGCCGGCGACGCGCTGGAGTCGGCCATCGCGGGCGTGATAGCTGAGGGGCGATCCTTGACCTACGACCTGAAGCCTGATCGCAATGATCCGACAGCGGTCGGCACCAGCCAGGTGGCGGACGCCATCATCGAGAGGCTGGAAGCCGCCGCCTGAGCAGGCGTCAGCAGCGGGAGAGGCGGCTCCGGTAGCGCTCGACTCACTGGCGGGGTCGCTCGACTACAATCCAGCCACCACGTCAGCGCCTGAACCTTTATCGACCCCCAGCCCAGGCAGTCGTCGCACCCGGGGGAGGCGTCGCTTCCGCCGCGACCTGACGCTGCTCACTGCTCTGGTGCTGGCAGCTGTTGTGGCCACCGGCATCATGCTCGTCGCCGAGTTTCGAGTCGGCCCCGCCCCGACCGGGCGAACCGTGGCAGGCGCCCGCTCCATGCTCGGCAGCAGCCCGGAGCTGGCCAACTCGCCGCTGGCCCACCCCAGTGTGGTGCCGAACGCGCCCGGGGACCTGGATCTGTCAAGCAACTGGGCGGACCAGCATCCTGACGTCAAGATCGACTTTCACGGCCAAGCCGGGATTCTGGTCGACGTTGACGCACGCGAGATCCTCTGGCTCCGCGACGCCCAGACCCAGCGTGCGCCTGCCAGCTTGGCCAAGCTGGTCACCGGCATGGTCGCCTACGAGCGGGCGGGGTCGCTGGACAGGACGCTGACAGTCGGTCGGCAGACCGACATGGACGCGGAGAAGGCGATCGAGCCAGAGGCCACTTTGATGGGCATCAAGGCGGGTCAGGTGCTGACGGTGCGAGAGCTGCTGACAGGGCTCTTTGTCGTCTCCGGTAACGACGCTGCCGACACGCTGGCATCAGGTCTTGGGCCTCGTGACGACTTCATCGCGGCAATGAACGTCAAGGCGGGCAAGCTCGGAATGAAGAACAGCCACTTCACCACGCCTGTTGGCCTGGATGCACCAGGCATGCGAAGCAGCGCCTACGATCTGGCGCTGGCGGCAGTGGCGATCGAAAACCACTACCAGGTCCTGGTCCAGCTGGCCAGCATTCCGGAGATGCACCTGCCGCCGACCGCAGGCCATCCCGCCTTTGACGCCAACAACTGGCTGCATCGCTTCCTCACCACCTATCCGGGCGCCAACGGCATCAAAACCGGCAACACAGACGAGGCAGGCCCGTGTATCGTCGCCACCGCCGCCAGGGGCAACCGACATCTGCTGGCGGTGGTCATGCACTCCAACGTGATGGTCGACGACGCCGAACGGCTGCTGGACTACGGGTTCTCGGTCCAGCCAGGCCACTGATCTCGCGGAACAGCCGTCCCCCGCGATTCCGCCGCTCAGGCTGGAGCACTGGGCCAGGACACTAGACTTCTGGCCGTATGGTTCCCATTGAAGGACTCAGCGCGCTCGAGATCCTCGACTCCCGTGGCAACCCAACCATCAGCGTCACTGTGCACACACAGTTTGGCGTGGGCACTGCGGCGGTGCCATCGGGCGCCTCCACCGGGGCACATGAGGCGGTTGAGCTCCGCGACGCGGATCGCGAGCGCTTCGGCGGCAAGGGGGTTCTCACAGCGATAGCCAACGTCGAAGGGGAGATCGCAGCGGCGATCGAGGGCCTCGACGTCATGCAGCAGTCCGCGCTCGACCGACGCCTCTCGGAGCTGGACGGCAGCCCCAACAAGGGCCGGTTGGGAGCCAACGCCATACTGGGCGTTTCTCTCGCCGCCGCGCACGCCGCGGCCCAGGTCGCCGAGCTGCCGCTCTACAGGTATCTGGGCGGCACGCAGGCGTGCCTGCTGCCACTGCCACTGGCGAATGTGCTCAACGGCGGCGCCCACGCGGACAACAACTTGGACTTCCAGGAGTTCATGATCTGCCCGGTCGGCGCTTCCACTTTCGCTGAGGCGCTGCGATCAGTGGCGGAGGTGTACCACTCACTGAAGAAAGTGCTCGCCGAGCGCCACCTGACCACGGCCGTCGGGGATGAAGGTGGTTTTGCTCCTCAGTTAGAGTCGAATGAGGAGGCGCTCAAGATGCTGGTCCGCGCGATCGGCGAAGCCGGCTATGAGCCGGGCCCAGACGTCGCCATAGCCATCGACGCGGCGGCCACCGAGCTGTACGAGGAAGGCGCCTACCGGCTGCGGGGCGAGAACCGTCAGCTAGCGGCCAATGAGCTGGTGGGCGTCTACGAGGAATGGCTGGAGCGCTATCCGATTGTGTCCCTCGAGGACGGCATGGCGGAGGACGACTGGGCGGGTTGGGAGCTCCTCAGCCAGCGCCTCGCCAACCGGGTCCAGCTCGTAGGCGACGATCTCTTCGTCACCAATCCGGAGCGCCTGACCCGCGGCATCGAGGCAGGGGTGGCAAACGCGATTCTGGTCAAGGTCAACCAGATAGGCACCCTTAGCGAGACGCTGGGCGCAATCGAGATCGCCAGATCTTCGGGCTACAGTGCTGTCATCTCGCATCGCTCGGGCGAGACCGAGGACACGACCATTGCGGACCTCGCGGTGGCCACGGGGGTGGGGATGATCAAGACGGGTGCCCCGGCGCGCTCCGAACGGGTCGCCAAGTACAACCGGCTTTTGCAGATCGAGGCGGAGTTGGGAGAGTCGGCTCGCTATGCGGGCCCCAGCCGCCTGCGCAGCGTCCGCTGAACGCATACGGGCGGGGGCGGGTGGGACTGCCCCTCCACCAATCCGCCCGGGCGAGCCGCGATGATTGCCTCGGCTGGCGCCGGGCGCCGAGCGGGTTGGTTCTGCCGAAGCGGGACCTGCACGCATCTGCAAGTGCCTGGGGCGCGATGGCATGAGTCCGGCTGAACGTGACGACGAAGCCCGCCTGCGGCCGGAGACCCGCGTAGTTCACTCCGGCCGGCGCCCGGCGGCAGGCGAATCGCTGGCGCCGCCACTGGTCCAGGCCTCGGTACAGGTGTTCGACAGCCTGGACGACTACGACGATGTGGCTGCCGGGCGCCGGCCGGGCCATCTCTACGGCCGCAACTCCAACGAGAATGTAGCCAGTCTCGAGGCGGCCGTCGCGGACCTCGAGGGCGCTGGCGCGGCAGTAGCCACAGCGTCGGGGATGGCGGCAATCCTCTGTACAGTGCTCGCGCTCGCCTCCACGCCGCGCCCGCTTGTCGTGGACCGCGACGCCTACGGCGTCAGCCTGGCCCTCCTGCGCTCGGACCTGGAGCCGCTGGGCTATGAGATCCGAGAGGTGGACCTCGCGGACGAAGGTGCGTTGAAGGCAGCCCTGCCCGGCGCCGGACTTGTCATCTGCGAGACCGTCACCAACCCGCTGGCGAGGGTGAACGATCTGCAACGCATCTGCGCGCTGGCGACCGCCGAGGGGATCGCGGTGGTCGTGGACAACACCTATGCCACCCCGCTGCTGTGCCGCCCGCTTGCCTGGGGGGCGACTGCAGTGGTGCACAGCGTCAGCAAATACCTGGCAGGCCATTCCGACCTCATCGCCGGCGTCGTCTGTGCTGAGCCCCGGCTTATCGAGGCCGTGCGCCAGCGGGTCATCCGCACGGGCGGCTCGCTGGGTCCATTCGAGGCCTGGCTAGCCATGCGCGGCCTGCGCACCTTGGCTCTGCGGGTGCATCGACAGAGCGCCAATGCCCTGCGGTTGGCCGAGGGTCTCAGGAAGCTGCCTCAGGTCGAGCGAGTCTGGCATCCCTCGATCCCTGGCGCTCGCGACCACGGGCTCAGCGCGCGACAGCTGCCCGATGGCAGCGGCGGCATGTTCGCCTTCGACCTGGCGGGCGGGAGGCCTGCCGTGCAGGCGATGCTGGATCGCCTCAGGCTGGTGCGGTTCGCGGCCAGCTTCGGTGGGGTCGAAACCACGATCTCCTACCCGGCGCTCGCCTCCCACCGCAACCTTTCGACCGCCGAACAGCTGAACCGCGGCATCGGGCCGGGGACTGTGCGGGTCTCCGCAGGCATCGAGGCGGCGGACGACCTGCTGACCGACTTCCGACAGGCGTTGGCCGGCGCCTGAATCTGTCATTGACGGGTTGTGAACGTCTATACGGTCGTCCAGATGTTGGAGGTGCTGCTGTTCAGCCTGGTCTTGATCACGGGCCTGGTGCTGCACAGCCCCAGCCTGGTGCTTCTGGGAGCGGGCCTCCTCGCCGGCAAGGCTCTGCTCAACATCCTCGCCGTTGAGGGAGGCACCGTGCTGCGGCGCTCAGTCGTCGGCTACACCGCCGGGGGCCTGCTCGCTCTGGCGGGAGAGCTGGTCATCCGGCTCGTCAGGGCATAGTGGCAGGCCACCAGCATGCTGAGACACGCCAAAGGAACAGAGCGGGCGTCGGGTGGGTTTGCTGATCTGAGACAACCCATGCCAGTCAGGGCTCCCGGCAAGCACATGTTGACCGATTTGGTGGGTGACACCCCGCTCCTACAGGTGCGCCTGTTCCAAGAACGCCGACCGGGGGTCGAGGTGTATGGGAAGGCGGAATGGTTCAATCCCGCCGGTTCGGTCAAGGACCGGGCGGCCCTGGCCATGCTCGAAGCCGGCGAAAGCAGCGGCGAGCTCACGCCCGACAAGACAGTCATCGATTCCACCTCTGGCAATACAGGCATTGCCTATGCCCTCTACGGGGCGGCCAAGGGTTACCGGGTCCTGCTGGTGATGCCGGCCAACGTGAGCGAGGAGCGCAAACTGCTGGTTCAGGCCTACGGCGCCCAGATCGTCTTTTCGGACAGCATGGAGGGCTCCGATGGGGCGATCCGTCTTTGCCGGGAGCTGATTGCCGCTCACCCCGAGCGTTACTTCTATCCCGATCAGTACAACAATCCGGCCAACGCCCTGGCACACTACGAGGGCACGGCGCTCGAGATCCTGGCCCAAACCGACTATCGCATAACCCACTTCGTGGCCGGCCTGGGCACCACCGGCACGTTCACCGGCACGGCTCGTCGGCTGAAGGAACACGACGCCAGGATCGTCACAGTGGCTGTGCAACCGGAGGACGCCTTTCACGGCCTCGAAGGCTTGAAACACCTGCCCAGCTCCATAGTGCCGGCCATCTGGGACGAGAGCGTCGCGGATCATGTCTGGGGCGCCCCCACCGAACGCTCCTATGATCTGGCGCGACGGCTGGCGCAGGACGAGGGCATCCTGGTCGGCCACTCTTGCGGAGCTGCGCTCTGGGCGGTAGAGCGGTTGCTGGAGCAGGTGGAGACCGGCGTCGTGGTGACAGTTCTTCCAGACTCGGGCGACCGCTACCTCTCAACCGGCCTCTACCGCCTGTGAAGATCGACCGCGCGGCGCTGGACGAGATCCGGCGCCACGCGGAAGCCGGCTATCCGAACGAGATCTGCGGGCTGCTGGTCGCCGTCAAGGGCGCCCCGGTCGTCTCCGAGACGCGGCCCATCAGAAATACTGTTGTCGACAGGGCCCGGGATCGCTACGAGCTGGATCCGATCGAGTACATCCGGGCCCAGAAGGAATGCGACGAGCGTGGTCTGGAGGTGCTGGGCTACTACCACAGCCATCCTGATCACCCGGCTCTGGCATCCAGCACTGATGCTCAGCGCTCCTGGGCCGGCGCCTCCTATCTCATCGTCAGTTGTGAGAAGGGGCGCTGTGTGGACCAGAACTCTTTCCGCGCCGAGCGCGACGGCGGTCCCCTGCGCCAGGAGGAGCTGATAGTCGCCTAGGAACGAGCATGACCAAGAGCATCGTCGCTGCAAGGTAGGCGGCCTGCTCCGCCACGACGGCCACCTTTGACGCAGGAAAGCAGCAACAAGCTTCTGCGGGTCGGCAGGCAGCTTCGGGTGAGTAGGAGCGAGCGGACGAGGCTGAACGCGGCAAGCATTCCGCACTACCCCCGCACCCGCGGCCGCCCTTCGCTTCCATCTGAATGCTCAGGTCCGGCACATCATGAGGCAAGATGGCACTCCAAATCGAGCCATTTGTTCTCGGTCCGCATCGTAGTCGGGCGACCGGGACTCCAGATCCAGAACCGCTCCGGCTGGTGCGACCGCTCGCAAGTGACCGCCGTAACCCGCCGCCTACTCGTCCGTGAGGACGGCAGCGGCGATCCTGCGGACGCGCTCAGGGGCGGCGATGGTGTCGATCTCGACGATCCTGCCCTTGGCGACTGTGAAGCCCATCACCGCGAATGGTCGTCCGCCGACCGTGATGACCACTCCGGCTGCTCCGTTCACCAACACTGGTCGCAGGACCGCGGCCTGACGAACGCGATCGCCGCCGCTGCCGCCGCCCAGCGCTTGCCGGGCGACGGCCGCGGCACCCCGGATCACGACCGAAGCGCCCTGCCGCGTGGCGCCCGCGTCCGCTCGCAGCACGACATCGGGGTCGAGCAGCGCGACCAACGCGTCGAAGTCGCCACCCCGCGCCGCCTGGAAGAAGGCGTCGACCACCAGTCGCTGGCGCGCGAGATCCGCGTCTGGAGTCGCTATCTCCGCACCTCTAACCCGTCGGCGGGCCCTGCTTGCGAGCTGCCTGGTTGCCGCGGGAGTTCGACCGACCATGAGGGCGATCTCATCGAAGGGGAGTTGGAACATGTCGTGCAGCACGAAGGCCAACCGCTCCGCCGGGCCCAGGGTATCGAGCACGACGAGTAAGGCTAGGCTGACCGAGTCGGCGACCAACGCCTGCTCCGCTGGGGACTCGATGACGGGATCGGGTAGGTGCATGCCGAGGGCTTCCTCGCGGCGGAGGTTGCGGGAACGCAGGAGGTTCAGGCAAACGCGGGCGACGATCGTCGTCAGCCACTTGCCGAGGTTTTCAACCTCGCCGACGCCTGCGCGGCTGACTCTCAACCAGGTGTCCTGGACGGCGTCATCCGCTTCGGCAAGCGAGCCGAGCATCCGGTAGGCCACCGCCCGCAGATGGGCCCGATTCTCCTCGAAGCGATCCGCCAGCCACTCCTGTTCGTCCATCGGTCACATTCCTCCGCCGGCCCGTGTCATAGCGGTTAGACCCGCGGACGCCACTGAATGTGACGAGCGGGCCGGCCAAGACACCCGAACCGAGAGGAGAACCAGATGAGAGTCTTCGTCGCTGGAGCTAGCGGTGCAATCGGCACCCGCTTAGTCCCTCAGCTCATCGATCAGGGTCACGAGGTAATTGGAACCTGCAGGTCCCCTGAGAAAGCCGAGCGAATTCTGGCCCAAGGGGCGGAGGCGATCGTGCTCGATCTTCTTGATGCGCCTGGCGTGCGGAAGGCCGTTTTCAAGATCAAACCCGACGCGATCGTCCACCAGGCGACCGCTCTCGCGAAAGCCGGCTTCGGCAGGAATCTTGACCGCACCTTTGCGCCGACCAACCGGCTTCGGATCGAGGGCACCGACACACTGCTGGCCGCCGCGCGAGAGGCAGGTGTGCGCCGGTTCATCGCCCAGAGCTTCGCCCCCTACCGGTATGCGCGGGAGGGTGGTCCGGTCAAGACTGAGAACGATCCGCTCGATCCGAGCCCGCCGGCAACAACGCGCGAGACCAATGCCGCGATGCGGCATCTGGAGGATGCGGTCACGAGCGCGGGCGGGATCGCGCTTCGCTACGGCGGCTTCTACGGCGCGCCCGACGATGGAATGGTTGCGCCGGTGCGTAAGCGGCAGTTCCCGATCATCGGCGACGGTGGCGGCATCCTCTCATTCATCCACCTGGACGACGCCGTCGCAGCGACCGTGCTCGCGCTCAATCACGACGGAGCCGGCATCTACAACATCGTTGATGACGACCCCGCCCCAGTGCGCGAGTGGCTGCCGGTACTCGCCGACGCGCTCGGCGCCAAGCCGCCTCGCCATTTCCCCCGCTGGCTGGCGCGGCTGGTCGCTGGCGAAGGCGGGGTGGTGATGATGACCGAGTCCCGCGGCGCCTCCAACGAGAAAGCCAAGCGAGAGTTTGGGTGGACGCTGCGCTACCCAAGCTGGCGCCGAGGCTTCGTGGCCGCTTATGCCCCAACCGCGCCGCATTAGGCGCAGCTGAACCCGAAACGGGTCCACCACCCACGTTCGCCATACCTACGAGAGGGGCGGCGCCCGGGAAATAGCCATAGCCCCTGAGATCGGTCCGCCGCGCCTTCAGCGGGTGGCCGATCTCCTGGAGACCCGGCGGACGGCTCGGGCAGCCGGAGGACATCGTGGCGCTGACCGCCGTCCTCTGCAGTGACGCCGCCGACCACCACTCTGTCACAGTGCGTCGGGCAGTGGTCGCCCGCTAGGACGTTTGTTCTACCAAGCCGCCATCGCCGGCCGCGGCTCGGCTGCCGCCAGCGACTCCAGCAGCCGGCGGCTGTGCTCATACTCGGGAATCGACGCCATCGGCGGTCTTTCGTGATCGGCGATCTCCACCACCTCCAAGAAGAAGGGACCGTTCGCATAGTGGATCAGCTTCATGGAGCGATTCACCTCTTCGACCAGGTGCATGCGGTGCCGGTCGCCAAGCCGCTTCAGCGCCACCTGCATGATCGCGAAAGCCATTTTGGAAAGGTTCAAGAGCTCCTGGTTGCGATGGATGCGCACGCCCAGGTCCGTCTGCGCAATGGTGTTCAGGCCGAAGTTCTCCAGCAGGTCGATCAGATGCCCGACCTCCACCCCATAGCCGGTGAAGAAGGGCAGCCGCTCCAGCACCTCGCGCCTGCCGGCGTACTCGCCGGATAGAGGCTGGACCACGCCTGAGAGTTCGGGATAAAAGAGGTTCAGCAGAGGCCTGGCTGCGAGCTCGGTGACTCGGCCGCCGCCGGCGGTTCGCAGCTCACCCCCGAACTGGAGGGGTCGGCGGTAGAAGCCCTTGACGTAGCCGATCCGGGGATCGGTGAGCAGCGGCCCCACGGTGCCATAGACGAACTGGGGATGGATGTTTGAGATGTCCGTGTCGCACCACACCACGATGTCGCCCCTCACCTGGTGGAGACTCTTCCACAGGGCCTCCCCCTTGCCCCGAAAGGCACCCAGCTCTGAGAGGATCTCGGGATGCTGATAGACAGGCACGCCCAGGGACCTGACGATGTCTATGGTCCCGTCGTCGGAGCCTGAGTCCACCACCACTATCTCGTCCAGCAGCTGCTGGCGCTGCATCAGCGAGGTCTTCATCACGGTCACCACCTCGCGGATCGTGCTGGCCTCATTCAGCGTGGGGAGGGCCAGGCTGATCGTGAGACCTTGGCGGCGCTTCAACTCGACCAGCCGCCGCACATCGCGAAATTCGCGCGAATGGAATGTGTTCTCCGCGAACCAGCGATCGACTACCGCTGAGATGTCCTGGGGGCGGCGAAGCGTGAGCGGGCTGGGGGCCTCGCTGTCGCTGATCGCCGGCAGGGCTTGAGGGCTCTTGGCCAGGATCACATAACCGTGCAGCCCGGCGACCGCGCGCGCGAGGCGCGAACCCACCACCACATGAGTCCGGCTGACCTCGGCATAGGCGCCAAGAACCACAGCGCCGTACTTCTGACCCTCGGCTCTGATGGCCTCGCTCGGGTTGCGGGAATCGACTTCGACCACCTGACAGTCGTAACCCGACTCCTTGACCAGTTGGCGGAACTGGCGCGACTCCCGCTCCCGGCGGTCAGGCGAGTGCCTGCCGTCACGCACATGGAGCACGGTCAGCGATTGCCGCCAAGCCGTGGCGATGGCGGCGGCTACACGAAGTGCAAGTTGGGCGCTGGGGCCACCCCTCACTGGCACCAGCACCCCGAGGGCGGCCGCGTGGTCTGGCTGGGCGGCCCGAACGAGCACCAGATCGCTCGGCGGGCTCTCCAACAGATCTTCGATGCTGGCCCTCATTGTCACGTCGGCGTCCGGCCAGTCCATGACAATGAGGTCTGTGGAGTTCTCGTAGGCGGCCTCGCGAACGCCCTGAGCCACAGTGTTGGCCACCCTGACCTGCACCCCCAGACTGCGGTGGCGCCGGCCCTGCAGAGCGCTGATCCGGCGCAGCAGCGCTCGGTAGCGCCGGGCAACTGTCACGTTCTCGGCCACCGGCCGGCCGAACGGATGGGCGACCACGCCAAGCATCTGGCCGCTCCCGTTCTCGCCTCTGAGCACCGCCTCAGCAACACCCAGCAGCTCACCGGCTGAGCTTTCCCGAATGATGGGAATGAGCAGGCGCGGCCGCTTATCCGCCAATCACCTGCTCCATGACCCGCTCGGTGGCTCTGATCACGCCCGGCCAGGCATAGGTTCGCAGCACGTGCCGGCGTCCGCGAGCGGCAGGGCTGCTCAAGGCTCGAGCCAAGGTCTCGGCGACAACCTCGGCCGAGGCGGCAGGGGGAAACGTGAAGTTGCCGGTTCCCAGTTCCCGCAGCACGGGAAGGTCGGCGCAGACCAGCGGCGCGCGCGCCAGAGCCGCCTCCAGGATGGGCAGGCCAAACCCCTCTGACTCACTGGGCAGGAGGATCACGTCAGCCAGCCGGTAGAGCTCAAAGACGTCCTGCCGGCTGATGGGATGCGGCGCTTGGGGCTGGCTTTGCTCATGCAGGAAGGAAACTACAGCCTCCAGCCCGAGCTGCGTGCGCAGTCTCTCCAGGTATCGCCAGTAGTCAAGGTTGTCGCCGGAGTGCGGGCCCAGGGGTCCAGTCACCACCAGCCGGAGGCTGGGTTCGCGGCGGCGAAGGATGGCCGCTGCCGCCAGGGCCAGCTCCAGGCGCTTGCGGCGAGTGATGCGGACCGGGACCACGATCAGGGGATCCGCGTCGCTGAAACCCAAGGCCGCCGCCAGCTGCAGCAGGTGCCGGCCGAGCGTCAAGACCTGGGCGGCATCGATGCCGTTGGGCACCAGGGGCACCCGATCAGCCGGCAGGCCGAGAACCGAGCAGATCTCCCCCCGGCGAACCTCGGAGATCGCCACATAGGTCGTCCGCGCCTGAGGTACTCGCAGCAGGGAGGTGGGCCACCCCGGGCGCTGGTAAGCCGCATAGCGATGATTCACCCAGGCGAGATCATGGGTCCAGGCCACCTTGGGGAAGGCCAGATCGGCCAGGGCCGCAGTCGCCGGCAGGTTGAACGGCATGGTCATCACGTTGTGGACCAGCACGAGCTCGCGATCCGATAGCCTTTCCGAGAGGACGGCTCGCAGTCGAACCTGGAGCTTGACGAACCGTTCGCTGACATCATCGCCGGCGGCCAGAGCCCGCGCCAGCGATTCCACCTCCGGGTGGCGTGAATCGAGCTCCGGGATCAGCTCGGCGTCCCCCCGCCCTGCGAGCACTCTCACGTCATGCCCCGCTGCTCGGAGGGAATTGG
This sequence comes from Candidatus Dormiibacterota bacterium, assembly GCA_030948155.1. Taxonomy (GTDB): domain Bacteria; phylum Chloroflexota; class Dormibacteria; order Dormibacterales; family Dormibacteraceae; genus Dormiibacter. The sequence goes on from JALZAW010000020.1 coordinate 11,960, forward strand.
CCTGGGCGCTCAGGATGGCTTCCACGCCGCCGGTCACGGGCGGTGCTGTGTAATGCAGAAGCGCTACCCGGCGGGAGCTCCGGCCGGTCAGGCGGGTAGCTCCAGCCGCATGCCCACCGGCTGCCGATCCACCTGGACCTTCACCTCTCCCTCAGACTGGCGAACAGTGAAGTCCAGTTCACCATCGGCCACGCGCATGCCCTCCACGCGCAGGAGTTTGTACAGCGACGAGGGCAGGGGGTCGATCTTGAGGCGGCCAGTGAGTGCACTGACCTGCACGCCCGCCAGAGTCTGCAGGAAATGGAACAGGGCGCCCGCCCCCCAAGCCTGCGGGCTGCAGCTGACGAGGTATTCGCCTGGCCCTGTGCCGAATCTGCCGTCCCGCGTAAAGCCACAGAAGAGTTCAGGTACGCGCTTGTCGGAGAACCGCATGCACGCGTCCATCATTGAGCGGGCAACGAGCTCCGTTGCGTCCCGGCGGCCGTAGCGACTCATGCCGGCGGCGATGATCGAATTGTCGTGTGGCCAGATCGAGCCGTTGTGGTAGCTCATGGGGTTGTAGCTTGGCTCATGAGCCGAGAGGGTGCGAACGCCCCAGCCGCTGAAAAGATCGGGCGCGAGTAGCCGATTGATAACCTGGCCCGCACGCTCGGGTGTGGCGATCCGCGACCAGAGGCAATGGCCGGGATTGCTGGTGATCGACCTGACCTGCCGCTTCTCACCATCCAGCGCCTGAGCGTAAAAGCTCTCATCGGGCATCCAGAAAGCCTCGTTGAAGCGCCGGAACAGCTCGTCCGCCTGCGCTTGCAGCTTGTCCGCCTCCTGGCGGCGGCCCAGGTGTCGCAGGATTCGAGCCAAGCCCGCCTTGGCGTGGTAAACGTAGCCCTGGACTTCAACCAGTGCCGCCGGCAGGGACGCCAACCGATCGCCATCCATGAGCGAATTCATGGAGTCCTTCCAGCCCTGGTTTCGGACCCCTGCGCTGCCGTGCTGGGAGTATTCGACGAAACCGTCACCGTCGTGGTCGCCATACCCGTCGATCCACTCCAGGGCTGCCGTCACGTTGGGGCGCAGCTCGTCAAGCAGGCCCGTGTCGCCTGTCCAGTCGACCAGCTCGACCAGCAGGACCAGGAAAAGAGGGGTGGCGTCCACAGTGCCGTAGTACGGCGTGTGTGGAACCTGCTTCAGGTTGGCCAGCTCCCCGAACCGCATCTCGTGCAGGATCTTTCCGGGCTCTTCTTCCCGGAAGTGGTTCACCTCGGTGCCCTGCCGTCGAGCCAGATAGCGCAGGCTGCCCCGGGCCAGGTCGGGGTTGAAAGCAAGGGTCTGGAAGGAGGTGATCAGCGCGTCGCGCCCGAAGGGCACCGCATACCAGGGCAAACCGGCGGTGGGGAAGAGGCCTGTCGAGCGATCGTCGCAGAGGACGCGGAGATCCTCTCGGTTCCGCCAGATCAGCTCTGAATCGAGCACTTCGTTGTCAGTGCCGTAGTCAGTGCAGGTCGCGTTCCAGCCGCCATAGGTGTGTTCGAGCGACTCCAGCGCCCTGTCGAAGTGGAAGCCGTCAGGCTCGGCCTCGCCGCCCAGCTGGGGCAGGATGTCCACCAGCAGAATGAAGCGCTCCTGCGCTGCAAGCTCGAGATGGAAGGTGGCAGCATCCCCGGCCTGATCGGGCATGGGGTCAAAACAGATCTCGGTGCGGCGCTGGAGCTGGTCAAGTCCCAGATAGTCGTAACGCAAGCCGTCGGCCGTGCGAGCGACAGGCTCGCGCCGGCCCATCTCTTGAGGGCGGTGGTAGCCGCGGACTTCGAAGATGTCCAGGAAGTCGGCGGCAAAGTTGAGCTGCAGCTCGACCTGGACCGGATGCGCGTTCCAGTTCTGCAGGCCGATTCTCTCGTGCATCCCGTTGTGGACGAAGCGTGTGCGCCTGATGCTGAGTGTTTGTTTCGGGATGTAGCCAAACTGACCCGCTTCGCCAAGCGCTGGATTGACAAGCTGGAAGGTGGCGACGTAGGCCCTGTCCACACTGCTGGAGAGCAGGATCGGCCGGGCCCCGTTTATCCGCAGCTCGTAGGCCGAGAGGAACCGCGTGTCGGACCTGTAGAGACCCAGCCCGTCCTCGTTGTCGGCGGGGATGTCACCGTCCAGCTCGGAGGCGGCGAAGACGTCGTTCTGCTTCAGGATGATCCGGTCTTCGAGCAAGTCCACGAATTGTAAGAATGCGTTGGCATGGCGCGTCCTTTGATAGCCCTCGTTGGCCGCCCCAACACCGGCAAGTCGACTCTCTTCAACCGCCTTGTCGGCTGGCGGAAGGCGATAGTGGACAGCGTTCCGGGGCTGACTCGCGACAGGCTTTACGGCGTCACCGAGTGGCGGGGCCGAGAGCTCTCAGTGGTTGACACCGCCGGCTTGGGCCTGGATCAGAACGACGCCCAGGGCCAGACCCGGGTAGCCATCGAGGAGGCTCAGGTTCTCATCTTCTTGCTCGACGTGCGGCAGGGATTGACGGCGATCGACAGGGATCTGGCCGAGCTGCTGCGCAAGTCCGGCCGCCCGGTGCTGGTCGCCGCCAACAAAGCAGATGATCCTCGCCGCGAATACCTTCGGAGTGAGGTCTTGGAGCTCGGCTTTCCGGAACCTGTAATGCTGTCCGGTCAACACGGCATAGGGGTAGACGACCTCCTGGACAGGGCGCTGGACCTGCTGCCGCCTTTCCAGACCGAGCCCCAGCGGGAGGAGGCGGCTGCTCGCCTGGCCATCATGGGCAGGCCCAACGTCGGCAAGTCATCGCTCCTGAACCACCTGCTGGGGGATGAGCGCTCCCTGGTCTCAGAGCAGCCTGGCACCACCCGGGATCCCGTCGACACTGAGATCCGCTTCGATGGTCTGCCGGTGGTGCTGGTCGACACCGCGGGCATCCGCCGCCGGGCGGCGGCCCGCGATCGGCTCGAGCACTTCAGCTTGCTTCGCGGCATCAAGGCCATGGAGCGCGCGGACGCTGTGCTGCTCCTGCTGGATGCGACGACAGGCGTTTTGAGCCAGGACCAGCACGTGGCGAGCTACGCGCTGGAGGCCGGCAGGGGCCTGGTGCTGGTGGTCAACAAGATCGACCTGCTGGAGAGAGGGGAGCGGAACCAGGCAGTTTGGCAGAAACAGATGCTGCATGAGTTCAAATTTGTCTCCCATGCTCCGGTCATCACTCTCTCGGCCAAGACCGGCCAGGGGGTGGGAAAGCTGCTGCCGGCCGCGCTGGAGGTGGTCGGCCAGCGCCGAGTCCGGATCGCCACCAACGAGTTGAACCGGCTGCTGCGGGAGGCGTTCGCCGAACGGCCACCGCCCTCCTACCGAGGTCGCCGCCTGAGCCTCAAGTATGCGACCCAGGCCAACTCGGAGACCCCGACTGTGGTTCTTTTCGTGAACGACCCAGGGCTTGTCCACTTCTCCTATCGGCGCTACCTGGAGAACCGACTCCGCCAGCGTTACGGCTTTGCAGGAAATCCGGTCCGGCTTGTCTTCCGGGCGGGCTCAGGTCGCGATTGAGACCGGCATTTACAAAGAGTTCACGCGTGTCAGATGCTTTGAAGG
>JALZAW010000253.1 GCA_030948155.1 Candidatus Dormiibacterota bacterium
CAGCGCCTCCGCCTTGCTCCGCTTGGCCGGGCTGCGGCTGGTCGCCAACACCCGAGCTCCCAGGTGCTTGCCGATGACCATCGCAGCCGTGGCGACGCCGGCTCCAGCGCCGATGACGAGCAGGGTTTCGCCGCGCTGCAGCCGCGCTCGAGTCACCAGCATCCGCCAGGCGGTCAGGAAGGTGAGCGGAAACGCGGCCGCCTGGTGCCAGTCGAGCGCGCTCGGCTTCGCATAGACGTTCTGGGCGGGCACCTGCAGCCGCTCGCAGGCTGTGCCGTCCACGTGTTCGCCAAGAATCCCGAAGCTTTCGCATTTCACCTGCTCGCCGGAGCGGCACCATTCGCATTCCCAGCAGCACGCCACCGGGTAGACGACCACCTCGTCACCGGCCTCCCAGCGAGGATCGGCAGAATCGGCCACGACACCCGCGCCGTCGGCGCCGACGACGCGCGGGGGCTCGATCCGCTGGGCACCGCTCGCGAGCCAGAGGTCCAGGTGGTTCAGCGACGCGGCTTTGAGCTCGATCGCCACCGCCCCCGGCTCAATGGTTGTCCGCGGACGCTCTTCAATCCGCACGCCGCCAGGTCCCGAAGGCTCTTGGAACACCGCGGCGCGCCCCTCGCTCCGGAACTGCACCCGGCCATGTTAGTGGACAGCAATCGTGAATCGGCGGGGCCGCGGCCAGCTCGAGATTCGACAGTAACAGTCCATTGGCTTCGCTACGATTCTTGCCAGTGCTTGAGACCGGCCTGTTCGTCATCGGCTTCCTCTACGTGGCTCTGAGCTTCGGTGCCATCGTCGGCCTGTTTCAGAATCGCGATCGCCTGAAGCGGCGCCGCTGAACCGGCGCGGTCAGCCTTCACCGACCTCGTGATCGCTGAGGCACTGGCCGGCAAGACCCTGCTGGTCACCGGTTCGACCGGGTTCTTGGGCAAGTCGATTGTGGAAAAGCTGCTGCGCTCAGTGCCCGACGTCAGCCGGATCTATCTGGCCATCCGCTCCTCAGCCCGCCGCCCGGCGGCTCAACGGCTTCAGCGGGAGGTTCTGGCCAGCCCCGCGTTCGCGCGCCTTAAGGCGGAGCTGGGGCAAGCCGAGTTCGAGCGGCTCACGGCAGCGAAGCTGGCAGTGCTCGAGATCGACCTGAGCCGCGATGGCCTGGGGCTCTCGAACGGGTCGCTGGCCCGCCTGCGGGAGTGCCAGATAGTTATCCATTCAGCGGCCGCCGTCGAATTCGACAACCCCGCTGACCTCTCGGCGCAGACCAACCTCCTGGGCGCTGCGCGGCTGGTCGAAACGCTGCAGAAGACTGGCAGCCAGCCGCACCTGGTCCATGTCTCAACAGCCTATGTGGGGGGCATGCTCCGCGGCCTGGTGAAGGAGGAGCTGCCGCATGATCCCGGCCTGAACTGGCGCAATGAGGCCGCGGTGCTGACCACGCTGCGGCCGGCGGTGGAGGAGGAGAGCCGGCGGCCCGAGGTGTTGGAGAAGCTGCGTAGGCAGGCGCGGAGCCGGCTGGGGCCGGCGGGCACCCCAGCCCAGGCCCGGCAGGTCGAGCGATTGCGCGAGAAATGGGTCAAGGATCGCTTGGTGGAGCGAGGCCGGGTGCACGCCCGGTCTCTCGGCTTCACCGACATCTACGCCTTCACCAAAGCCATGGCAGAGCGCGCGGTGACTGAGCTCAGAGGCGAGATCCCCCTCAGCATCTTGCGGCCGAGCATCATCGAGAGCGCTCTGGCGGAGCCGCAGCCAGGCTGGCTGGAGGGCTTCCGCATGGCGGAGCCGATCATCTTCGGCTTCGGCCGTGGCGTGCTCCAGGACTTCTCTGGGCTGCCCGACTCGCTGCTCGACATCATTCCCGCCGACTATGTGGTGAACGCAGTGCTGGCGGTGGCGGCCTCACCGCCGCCCGCCGGCGAGTATCGCGTTTACCACGCGGCGTCTGGCAGCCGCAATCCTCTTCGGCTCCGCGACATGTATGACCAAGCCCGTGAGTTCTTCGGCGAACATCCGCTGCGCGATCGTTGGGGCCAGGCGATCGGCACGCCCACGTGGACCTTCCCCTCGCGCGGCGAGCTGACAGCCAAGGGCAAGCTTGCCCGGCGTGCTGTCGAGGCAGCTCAGCGGCTGGTCGAGCGTTTGCCCCTGGGAGCAGGTGCCACCCGCTGGTCGGATGACCTGATGGAGCAGCAGGCGAAGCTCGAGCGTTCGCTCAACCTGGCCGATCTCTATGGGGTGTACACAGAGGTGGACTGCATCTACGACACCCACAACCTGATAGCGCTTTGGGAGCGCCTCTCCGAGTCGGAGCAGGCCACCTTCCCTTTCGATCCGGCGACCTTCAGCTGGGATCACTACTTCCAGGAGGTGCACCTGCCGACTGTGATCCGCATGGCCCGCGCCGACACAGGGCCGCAGCAGGGACCCGGCCCATCTGGCAGCACAGCCCCCAAGCCGGAGACCAGCACAGCCCTTAACAGGCTGCAGCGCCGCGCCGGCCGGGCTGACGTGACGGCGGTCTTCGACGTGGACGGAACGCTTATCGAAACGAACGTCGTCGAGTACTTCTTCTGGATGCGGCTCAAGGACCAGCCGCTCTCCGAGTGGCCGCGTTTCCTGGCTCAGATGGCAGCTCAGAGCCCGCGCTGGCTCTACCTCGAGCGACGGTCGCGGGCTGAGTTTCAGCGCTCGTTTTATCGCGAGTACGAGGGACTGGAGGCGGAGGGGATGCGGCTGCTCGGCCGCGAGGCGCTGCAGGCTGTCACTCTCCGGCGCATCTATCCGGAGGGTGTGCGCCGCATCCGGCGCCACAAGGAGGCGGGACATCGCGTCCTCCTGCTCACAGGCGCCGTCGATGTGGTCGTCGAGCCGCTGGCGGAGCTGCTGGGCGTCGACCTCGACTGCGCCCATCTCCTGCAAAAGGACGGCCTTTTCACCGGCGATCTCCAGTCTCCTCCCTCTGTCGGCGAGGCCAGGGCCAGCCTGCTCCAGGAATACGCAGGGCGCCACGGTGTCAACCTGGCCGAGAGCTTCGCCTACGCCGATGCCATCTCGGACCTGCCGATGCTGGAGCTGGTCGGCACCCCGGTTGTCATCAATCCGGATGCCCGGCTTTCCCAGCACGCCGACCAGCGCGGCTGGCGGGTCGAGCGCTGGAAGATGGCGCCCGGCAACTGGCGGCTGCCCATGCCTGACCCCCGCTCCGCGACGTACAGGAAAGCGGTGCGGCGATGAGCCGGCGCCGGACGTCCTAGCGCGGCGATGCTTGCTCTGCAGTACGTCCGCTCGCTGCCCCGATATGCGCTGGTCAGGGCCAGCGGCGGCCGTGCCGACGTGGCGACCGGCGACTTCTCGCTGCTGCACCTGGGCGACGTGCCGGAGCCCGAGCTGCCGAACGGTAGCTGGCGACGTGTGCTGCCCTCGCTGGCCGGCATCTGCGGCTCGGACACCGCTGCCATCACTGGTCATGCCTCGCTCTATCTCGACCCCTTGACCAGCTATCCCTTCGTGCCAGGGCATGAGGTGGTAGGCGTCTTGGCGGGCGACGGTGCGCGCGTGGTGGTCGAGCCGGCGCTGGGCTGCGCCGTCCGCGGCTTGAGCACTCTCTGCGCTCGCTGTCTCGAGGGTCGCCCGGGTCTGTGCCAGCGCGTCGACGAGGGCGATCTGGCGGTGGGCCTGCAGACTGGCTACTGCTGCTCGACCGGCGGCGGCTGGGGGGAGGTTCTCATCGCACACGAGAGCCAGCTGCATGAGGTGCCGACGGCGCTGAGCGATGAAGCAGCAGTCCTGATCGAGCCGTTCGCCTGCTCAGTGCACGCGGCTTTGCGCGGTGCCGCCGGCGCTGAGGACGTGGTGGTGGTGCAGGGCACCGGCACCATTGGGCTGCTCACCCTCGCCGCTATCAAGCTCTTCAGCTCGCCGCGACGGCTGATAGCAGTCGCCAAGCACCCCTTCCAGCGCCAGCAGGCGCTGCGCTTGGGGGCCGACCAGGTGGTCCAGCCGGACGAGGTGTTCCAGCGGATCCGCTTCGCCACCGGGGCGCGCCGGCTGGATGGTCCCAACCTTTCGTTACTTCTGGGGGGCGCCGATCTCACCTTCGAATGCACCGGCTCAGCCGCCGGCCTGGACGACGCCTTCCGCTACACGAGGGCGGGGGGCAAGGTGGTGGCGGTGGGGATGCCGGGTCGAGAGAGCGTCGACTGGGGCCCGATCTGGCAGCGCGAGCTGACAGTGATGGGCGCCTATGCCTACGGCAGCGAGACGACCGGCCGGCGAACCTTCGACATGGCCCTGGCAGCCGCGCCGGAGCTTGGTCTGGAGCAGTTGACAGGGCCCCTGTTCCAGCTCAGCCAGTACCGCGACGCCATCGCCTATGCCATGCAGGCCGGCCGCCGCTCGACCGCCAAAGTCGCCTTTGATCTGCGCGGCCTCCGCCTCTAACCAGTGCTGGACTGAACGGCCAGATGCAGAGCTTCCGCCGCCCAGACGGGCGGG
>JALZAW010000254.1 GCA_030948155.1 Candidatus Dormiibacterota bacterium
GTAGTTGCCGTATTTCCAGGCGGCGGCGCTGGCGTTGGCTACCGGGTCCAGGATGTTCTGGTTGCCGTATGGGGTGTTCTTGAAGGTGGACATCAGGAACTGGAAGAGGCCGTAGTAGGGGCCGGATGGATTGACGGCGTTGGGGTTGTAGCCGGACTCGCACTTTGCCACCCTCAGTCCCCACTGGACCGCCGACGGCCCGAAGGGGGTGAAGGCTTTGACGATGATGTCCTGGACCGAGCCCGGCGGAACGTTGGGCACCGGCGCCGCAGCCGAGGCAGGCGAGGCCGCTGGCGAGCTGGTCTGGGCCTGAGCCGGCGGCTGCGACGCTGCCCGTTTTGTGAGCGCCGGCGCCCGGCCGGCGACCTCCGCCTGGGTTGCGGCGGGCAGTGCGGCGAGCTGTGTCGCCTGGGCGGCGGCCAGCGCGCCCTGCGAGCTCTCCAGCTCCAGACGCGGCGTCACCTGAAGCCGGTCCGAGGCCAGGACAGGTGGAGGGGGCTGTGCGGGGCCGCCGCCCGGCAGGGTCGGATGAAACTGCGCCACCGCCGTCGAGAGCGCTGCGGTGACAGCCGCAAGCCCGAGCGTGATCCCACGCGTCACCTGAGGTTGAATCAAAGTGACACCTCCACCTACCGATCCACTACCCCATGGATCGGTCTCACCTGAGCACGCTGCAAAGAAGCAAGACGACCGCTCAGGCGTCTGTCGAGTTGATTGGCGGACACCCTATCAGAGCCTGGGACGCGGCGCCAACTGGAAACCGGCGCCGCTGCGAAGTCTTGAGAATCCTGGCGCCGTCTCGTCCTGCTGAGAGTTTGCGATATGTTCTGCCGGTGCCCGAACCGGCCACGGTCACGGCGGCAGGCTGGTGAGCACCCTGAACGTGGTGCTGCCGCTGCTCTCCAGCCTGGCCAGCTTCCTTTTCGCGGGCCTGGTGCTGGACCAGTGGCGGCGGCGCCGGCGCGGTTTCCAGCTGGTCTGGGCGGCCGGGTTGGTGTGGTACGGCATCGGCGCCGGCAGCGAGTTCCTGGGCTCGGCATTCGGCTGGAACGAGGCTCTCTACCGGACCTGGTACCTGTTCGGCGCCCTCTTCGTCGCCGCCTACCTGGGCGCGGGAACCGTGTACCTGCTGAGCCGTACCGGGTTTGGCTATTTCGCCTCGGCCGGGGTCTTCCTGGGCGGCCTGCTCGCGCTGGCGGTGGCGACCCGGTACCCCGGCTCGAGAAACACCGCCGAGGTCGTGCTGGCCGCCGCCGCGCTGGCGGCCGTGGTCTTCTCTTACCTGACTGCGCGGCGGCGGCCGATGCTCGGCAACGCCGTCATCGTCTTCCTCGGCGCAGCGTCGCTCGTCGTGGCGGTCCTCGTCGCCACCGCTCCCCTGGCCGAGCCGGGGTACGCGCTGGATGCGAGGACCCACGTTCCCGTGGGCTCGGCCTTTCCCGGCTACATCCGCGTCCTGAGCGGTCCCTTCAACGTGGCCGGGGCCCTTTGCCTGGTCTTCGGCGCGCTTTTCTCGGCCTATGTGTACATGCCCAAGAGAAAGCTCCTCCGCGGCCGGCGCCTCCCGCCCGTCATCGGCCAGGCCTACGCTGCGCTGGCCGTCTGCGTGAACCTGGTGGCGTCCCTGCCTCGGGCACTCGGAGCACTGTTGTCGGGCCGTCTCAACTCACGCGTGCCGGCGACCCTGCTCATCGCCGTCGGCGGGTTCATCCCCGGCGTCACCAGCGGACTCGACCGCTTCGGGATCACCTGGGCGTTCTTCCTCGGCGAGCTCCTGGGCCTGCTCTTCATCTTCTCCGGCTTCCTGGTCAGCGAAGACGTCTTCCGGGACCTCCGGCTGGGCAGGCAGCAGCGGGCGGCGGCGGCCAAGTCACTGGGGACCTGAGCCGGCTCGCCGGCCTCGACATCTCGGGACCGGTGGGATGGCGGCGGCGGCGGGCTGACCTGTCCGAATCGCTTCCGGCTGCAACGCCGCACTGACGGAGCGTGGAGTCATGCAACTGCCGCGTTGCATGCACTGCCTCCCCGGACTCGCACGCTGCCAATAGTTCCGATATGACACGACGAGTTCTGGCACGCGCGAGTCGCCCGACACCTAGGATCGTCAGAGTCGACACTCGAGGTGTCCCCAGGGCGCTGGCGCTACCTGGTGGAGGCGGTTCCCTCAGGGGTCTGAGCGTTAACTGCGCCACCGTCGTGATCGACTAAGGGTGAGAGGCGCTCGAATGCGCGTCGCCGTGGTCAATGGCCTAATTCCTTAGCTTGTCAGTGATGTCGGCACGCCGGTCGAGAGAATAGACGTCGGTTGACAGGCAAGGCTGACTCGCTAGAGTGATAGAGAGGTATGGTAGCTGCGGACGCAAACCATTGTTAGAGGAGGTGGGCATGGTGGGCTAAGCAGGTTGACTGTCCGGACGGTCCTTAGAAGCCGGTTCGTCCCAGAGGCCTTTCGCTGCATTCCGGTCGTAGCCAGATGCCAGCCTAGGAGGTTGACCAATGAGCACTTATCCCCCCGACGTTCCCCAGGTACCCGACAAGATCAGCAGCCACTATGACGAGATCGGAAAGGTTCTTGTTGCATTTGCCGTTCGGCAGGCCTTGCAGATGGACCATGTACCCGGGAAGCCAGTAACGCTGAGCATGCCTCTAGAGATAAGTTTTCGTGACTCTTCACCACCTCCAGACCGAGAGACTGCGACGCCCGGAGACATGGACGAATCGAAGCGAAGGGTATATCCACCGGAGCCGGTGCCTGCTCGCATCTGTATTACGTGGAATGGCCAAGCATGCTGGGGCGACTCATGATGACTATGCGTACTGCATCTAAGCGTGGCTCCACCAAGTTATGCGCGACCACAATACCGATTCGCATGCCGGCGATGAAGCAATCAGTTCCTCTTGTGCTGTGAAAGTCGAAGTCCTTTCGGTCGACATGCGCGGTGTCGGCCCGGTACAACGTCCCGTTAACGGGCATTTACGCGCGCCTTAGACGGAACGACAGTACGTCGCCACAAGACCCAGGAGGGGATTCGGATACGGGATGCGGCGTTCGATCAATTGGTCACCTCCGTGAGAGGAATGCGTCGACTCCGGCTCTTCGTCACCGTGGGGTTGGTCGTCTGCACTCTCGTCTCGGCGACCGCAACGGTCACCGAGCACCTCCACTTGCAGATGGGACTCCTTCTCACCGTCTTCCTCGCTCTCTTGGCGGTGCTGTCACCCGTATTTGAAGGCTGGCTTAAACAAGCTCAATCGTTCATATACGACCAAGACCAAAGAGAGCAGGACAGGATCAAGGCGCTCGCCGAGCGAGCCCGCCTGGACGTGTTGGAGCAGGTACGCCGCTCCTGGGTGCGACCGGAGCTTCAGGGATCACTCTATCGGGACGCTCGCCTCCAACTCAATCTTGTCGCCCGCCCAGAAGCGGTGGAAAACCCTTTGCGCGAACTTCCGCACCTAACCGACGAGAGGGAGCACTTCATGTCAGGGGACACGGGAGTTGGCGATGTGTATCGGGAGCTCGGCAAGCAGCTTCTCGTCCTTGGCGAGCCGGGCGCGGGCAAGACCACTCTGCTGATGGAGCTGACCGAGCACCTACTCAACGAGGCCGAGCAAACTCTCACCGTTTCCATGCCCGTCGTTTTCCATCTCTCCGCCTGGGTGGCCGAGGACCGATCATTGACCACATGGCTCGTCAACGAACTCTACAAGCGGTATGGAGTCCCGCGTCGGCTGGGCCGGCTGTGGATTGAGACGGATCAGGTCATCCCCTTGCTCGATGGACTGGACGAGGTAGCCCATAGACAGCGTGACTCTTGCGCGGCGGCAATAAACGCGTTTCACGACGATCATGGTGTGCAACCGCTTGTCGTGTGCAGCCGATTGGCCGAGTACAATGGCTTGGCGGCCAAGCTGCGGCTGAGAGCCGCTATCGAGATCCAGCCGCTGCGCCAAGCAGAAGTAAGCCGTTACCTGCGCCAGGGAGGGCGGCAGCTCAGTGGTCTGCGCACTGCTTTGCGTGATGATGAACAGCTGGCAGAGTTGTTGACGACTCCGCTGTTTTTGAGCATTGTGGCAGCCACTTACCGAAACAGGTCACGAACCGCAGTGCGTGGCAGCGGAAGTCTGGAGGATCGTCGTCGCCATGTCCTTGCCGATTTTACCGATGCGATGCTCAGCCGAGCCACGTCCGGAACCGCCAAACCGTACTCCGATCGGCAGACGGTCTCCTGGCTGACATGGCTGGCTGGAACCATGCACGCCCACAGTGAAAGCGTCTTCTATTTCGACTGGATTCAACCAACTTGGTTGCCTCGGCCGGCTCAACGTCGGTTGGTGACCGTCGGGATCCCTGCCGGCACTGGGACCACTGCAGCCGTTCTTGTCGGTCTATTCCCATGGTTTGTCTTCGCTCAAGGTTTCCCGCACCCCATCGCGTTGCTCATCGCGTTGGTCTTCGCAGTACCGGCCGGCGTGATCGTTGGGC
>JALZAW010000255.1 GCA_030948155.1 Candidatus Dormiibacterota bacterium
CACTCGCCCAGCTGGTGGCAAACGCGACTAATGTACCTGCTCCGCCGCCTCCGGGGAGGAGACGGGCTGAGCGCTGGCATTGGGCACCAGCTCTCGCATCATGCCGCTCAGAGCTCGCTTGGGCCCGAGCTCATAGAAGGTCTCACAGCCGAGCCGGCTCAGACGCAGTACAGAAGCGCCCCAGCGCACCGGGGAGCTCACCTGCCGCTCCAGTCCGGCCGCGATGGAGGTGGGGTCCTCGTATGGCTCCGCGCTGAGGTTGGCCACCACAGGGATCCGGGTTGCTCGCCACTCGAGGGTTTCCAGCAGGCCGCGAAGCGAGGTCCCCGCCTGCTCCACCAAAGGCGTATGGAAGGCGGCTGCCACGTTCAAGGGCACCAGGCGCCGGGCACCCGCCTCCCGCAGCCGTTGAGCCGCGCGGTCGAGTCCAGCCATCGTCCCTCCAACCACCGTCTGGGTAGGCGTGTTGTAGTTGGCCGGCCAGACGCTGGGGATGCCGATCAGTGCAGCTTCCAGGCTCTGCTCGGGCAGACCGAGAACTGCCAGCATGGAGCTGGTCCCGGGTGGGGCCGCCTCCTTCATGGCTCGACCTCGCTGGCGCACAGCTCTGACCGCATCCTCCGCGCTCAAAGCCCCCGCCACACAGAGTGCGGCATACTCGCCGACGGAATGCCCCGCAGCCGCGGCGGGCCGGATGCCGCGGCGGGCTAGCAGGCGCGCCAGCGCCAGGCCCATGAAGACCAAGGCCGGCTGCGCATTGGCGGTCTCCTTCAGCTCTTCGTCGTCGGCGTCGACCAGCAGGCGGCGGAGGTCGACACCGGCGGCGGCCGAGCAGCTCTCGCAGAGCTCCGCGATCTCAACATCGGCGACCAGGCCGGCGCCCATCCCGGCGTGTTGCGAGCCCTGACCGGGGAAGATGAAGGCGACTGTCAAGGCGGGCTGGGAGAAGTCGGAATCAGTCGGTTTTGATGACTTCCCGACCCGCGTAGTGGCCGCAGTTGGGGCAGATGCGGTGCGAGGCGCGAGGTTGCCGGCACTGTGGGCACGGCGTGAGCGAGGCGGTGAGCAGGGCCAGGTGAGAACGCCGGCGACCTTTGCGTCCCTTGGACAGCTTGACTTTGGGATGTGCCATGACCGACGGCGGAGTGTACCAGAGCCCCGTCGCGGCCCTGTTCGGGAGCCGGCGGTCCGCTAGCCCGAGCGGCTGCCGGAGGCGTCGGCTTCAGCTGCCTCGGCCGGCGCTGCGGCAGTGCTGGTCTGCAGTACCTCCACCCCGCGCTTCACGGTGCCAAGCGTTCGGCTCAAATGCGCCTCGAGCTGCTGCAGCTGTTCCAGCGCGTAGGTCTCCGATTCTCGGATGATCTGCTCGGACCGCGCGGTGGCTGAAGCCACCAGCTGCTCCGAGTCGCGCTTCGCCCGCCGCTGGATCTCATGCTCTTGGACCGCCTGCTCAGCCCGCTCGTTGGCCCGGCTCAGGATCCGCGAGGCCTCGCCGTGAGCCTCCGTGATTAGTCGCTGCTGCTCCTGCACAGTCCAGTTCGCCTGCTTGATCTCCTCGGGCAGGTTGAAGCGCAGCTGGTCGAGCAGGTCCATGACCTCGTCCTCGTCAACCATCACCTGGCTCGAGAACGGCACGTGGCGGGCGTGGTGAACCAGGTACTCGATGCGGTCCAGGACTTCGTCCACCTTCAACTGAACTTCTCCTTGATACGGCTGGCGACCGCTGCTGGGACGAAATCCGTGATGTCACGGCCGTAGCTGGCGATGTCCTTCAGGATAGATGACGACACGAAGATGTGAGCGAAGCTCGACATCAGGAAGACCGTGTGCACGTCAGGCGCCAGCTTGCGATTCATGAGCGCCTGCTGCAGCTCGGCGTCGAAATCCGAATAGGCCCGCAGCCCCCGCACGAGTGTTGGGATGCCACACTCCCGGGCGAAGTCCACAGTCAATCCTGTGAACGAGGTGACCCGCACCTCGGGTCGCTCGGCGAACACCTCCCGGATCATCGCCACTCGCTCGTCCACGCCGAAAAGGGCTGTGCGCTTCTCGGGGTTCGCGGCCACTGCCAGCGTCAGTTCGTCGAAGAGGCTGAGCGCCCTTTGAACCACGTCGTGGTGGCCCAGGGTGAAGGGATCGAAACTGCCCGGATACAGCGCCCGGCGCAGCATCAGCGGACAGCAGCTGCGGTGGGCAGCTCAAGGCTGGTCAGGCCGGTGTCTCCATACCGCTTGGAGCGGGTCTGCCGCAGTCGGTCGAATTGGGGGAGGACCAGCTGGCCCGAATGCTCGACGACCACGCTGGCCGGCGCCCGCAGAAGGCCGTCCAGCGACCTGAGCACCGTGGCCAAAGTCGGATCATTGTAGGGAGGGTCGAGCAGGATCAGGGTGGCCTCTCCGACCACCCCTGGGTTGGCTTCGAGCCAGCCTGGCAGCCGGCCCTGCCGCGCTGCGCCGCGCCCTTCCAGGCCCAGCCGCGCCAGGTTCTGGCGCAGCACCTGCAGCGTTCGTTGATCGCTGTCTACAAACGTTGCGCGGGCAGCGCCACGGGAGAGCGCCTCGATGCCCAGGGCGCCTGAGCCGGCAAAGAGATCGAGCACCTTGGCCCCGACGACGCGAGTCCCCAGGGAATTGAAGATCGCTTCCTTTATCAGCCCCTGGCTGGGTCGAATCCCGGCTGGCGTCAGCAACCGCCGACCCCTTGCCTCCCCGCCGTGAACTCGTAGGCCGGGCGCCACTCTTTCAGCCGGTGGCGACCGACCGCCGCACTCGAATCCGGCCCTCGCTCACCTTCCCGATCCGGACCGCCGGATATGGCTCATCCGCCAGCAACGACTCAAAGCGCGCGCCCGCCGCCGGCGCCAGCGCCACCAGCAACCCACCAGATGTCTGCGCGTCACAGAGCAGGAGCCGTTCGGTTTCGTCCAAATCACCCCAATCCACTTGCTCCTCGATTGCAGCGAGGTTGCGCCGGCTGCCGTCCGGGAAGAGACCTGCGGCGGCGAGGTCCCACACGCCTGGCAACAGCGGTACCCGGTCCAGCTCGATCTCCGCCCCGTGTGTCAGATTTCGGAGATGGCCGAGCAGCCCGTAGCCGCTCACGTCGGTGGCGGCTCTGGCGCCGGCGGCGAGCATCGCTTCCGAGGCCCGTCGGTTGAGCTGGCTCATCAGCGCGACTGCGGCATCTCGCAGGGCCGGAGGGCAGGCCCGCCGCTTGATGGCTGTGGCAACGAGTCCACTGCAGAGCGGCTTGGTCAGGTAGAGCAGGTCACCGGGCTGCGCGCCTCGGTTGCTGACCAGCTCATCGGGCCGCACCTCACCGGTGACCGCATAGCCAAACTTGGGCTCGGCGTCATCGATGCTATGGCCGCCCAGCACAGGCACCCCCGCCTCGCCCAGCTTGGCAGCCCCCGCCCCAACTATGCGCTCCAAGTAGCCGCTCGCCAGCTCAGCGCGGGGAAAGCCGACCAGACTGAGGGCGAAGAGCGGCCGGCCGCCCATCGCATAGACATCGCTTAGCGCGTTCGCCGCTGCTACGGCGCCGAAGGCCTCCGGCTCGTCCACGATAGGCGTGAAAAAGTCGACTGTGGCGACCAGGGCCCTGTCGTCGGAAACCCTGAAGACCGCCGCGTCGTCCCGGCTACCGGCACCCACCAGCACCCGTGCGTCGTGCAGTGGCGGTAGCGCGTCCAGAACCTGCCCCAGCTCCACCGGGCTCAGCTTGCAGGCTCAACCAGCCCCGTGACTGAACTCCGTGAGCCGCAATTGCGTGTCCAAGTGGCTCCAGCGTAGCGCCGCCGTTGCCCAGAACCCGAGTGGCCGGGCGGATCAGCTGATGGCTGTCGATTCGAGCCGCCGGAGGGCAGCTTCGCGGAGCGCCGGCTCTAGGTCCAGGTCGGGGTCAGCGGCCAGCAGCGACTCCGCCTCCTGCCTTATCTCGGACAGCAGCTCAGGCCTGTGCAGTGCCTCCATGGCGAGATCGGACATCCCGTGCTGCCGGGAGCCCATCAACTCCCCAGCTCCCCGCAGCCGCATGTCCTCGGCGGCGAGCCGGAAACCGTCCTGGATTTGAGCCACCAGCTGCAGGCGTTCCAGCGCACGGCCGGTCGCCTGGTCGCTCAGCAGCAGGCAGTGTGACTGCTGAGCGCCCCGCCCGACCCGGCCGCGGAATTGATGCAGCTGGGCCAGCCCGAACCGCTCGGCGCCCTCGATCGCCATCACCGTGGCGTTGGGGACGTCCACCCCCACCTCGACAACTGCCGTCGCCACCAGCACGTCGATCTCACCCGATTGGAAAGCACCCATCACCTCATCCTTGTGCTTGAGTCGCCCATGCACCACCCCGAGCCGCAGGTCAGGGAACACCTGCCGGCGCAGCCGCTCGAACTCCACGGTGGCAGCTTTCGCCTCCAGCGTTTCCGACTCTTCGATCAGCGGACAGATAATGAACGCCTGCCGCCCCGC
>JALZAW010000256.1 GCA_030948155.1 Candidatus Dormiibacterota bacterium
GGGGAGGGCCGGTTCATCGACCTGGAACCCCTCATCCATCCGCTCTCCAGCCGGCGGACGAAGCGCTGGTTTTGGTGCGCCATCGCCGTGGCTCCTTGTTCAGTGATCTGACTCTCGCATCGAGGTCGCAGGTGACCCGGAGGCCCGGTGAACTGGTCAAGCGCGAATCGCCCTGCCCTCACTCTGCCAGCTCCTCGAGCACTTCACGGATCACAACCGCCTGGTTGTGCGCCGCGTCCCGGGCGCCATAGATCAGGATCAGCGGGTCGTGGGAGGCCAGTGCCAGTAGCTCCTGCAGATGACGCTGCTGCTCCGGCTTCTCCAGCTCTGCCCGGTAGCGAAGCCGGAACTCCTCCCATCGCTCTGGGCGGTGTCCGAACCAGCGGCGCAGGTCGCGCGAGGGGCCCAACTCGGGCAGCCAGCGGTCCAGCTGCAGGCTCTCCTTCTTGATTCCGCGCGGCCAGACGCGATCCACCAGCACCCGCTTCCCGGGGGCGTCCTCGTCCGGCTCATATACGCGATGGAGACGGACGTCCACCACCTGCTTCAGATTAGCGCCGAGCACGCTTTCGACGGCTCGGGCGGCCAGGGCTGGACGATGATAAATACGCGGACCTGCGTGACCGCAGCCTGGAGATCGCCACCGCCGCGGACGAAGCCACCCTCGACGCTGAACGAGCCAACTCCGGATCGGATCCAGAACCTCATTCACGACAGCGCTCCCCACCAACCAGCTGCCCCGAGCCGGAGGTCGTCTTCCCGCGCATGGACACGGTTCTGGACCCCGATCACCCCATCCACGCTCCAGGCCATCTGAGCCAGCTGGCGGCCCTGGGCCCGGTGCTCCACCTGGCCCCAAAGTTCGAGCAGGCCCCGCTGGACACGGGCCTGAACGCTGCAAAAGCCGGAGACCTGCAGAAGTCGTTCCATGTCGGCCAGGATCTCCTCGTCGGCCCGCAGGAACACGGTCAGCAGGTCGGCTCGGCTGAGCATGCCCGCCAGATGCCCGTGGTAATCGAGCACCGGCAGCTGCCTGACGTCGCGATCGCGCATCACGGCGGCCGCCCGCTGCAGGCTGGCGTCCAGCCGAATGATGACGGCCGGCGAGGTCATCAGGCGAGCGGCCGTATGTCCGACCGCCTTCCTACGCTGCCGCAGCCAGTGGAACAGATGGGCCAACTGGCGGAGGCTGGGGCGACCTTGGCACTCCTTCAGCAGCAGGTCGGCCTGCGACACCACGCCGATCACCCGCCGTTCCTTGTCGATCACCGGCAGGGCGCCCATGCCCTGCGCATCGAGCAGCTCGACCAGATCCTTGAACTCGGTCTCCGGTCCCACTGAGAGGACCTGCGGCCTCATCAGGTCAGCAACCGTCAGGTTCATCAGAGTGGCCTCCGGCCACCTCCCTGGGACCCATGACTCAGCTTCCAGGCGGCCGTGGGCCCTCGGAGGATACCGGCATGCGCAGGTGAGCGATGCAGAGAGAAGGCTCGACCAGGGGATCGAGCCTGGTCGCTTCCACCGGCGCCCCCAGCTCGCTCAGGGCCCCGCGCAGCAGGCCCAGGTGGAGAGCGCAGACCACCTCGGGGTTGGCTGTGGCCGCTTCCCGGAAGGGGCAACGATGAAGCAGGATCCGGCGCTCGCCTCCCTCGCCCGCCGCCTCTGCCTGGAAGCCGAGCTCGGTGAAGAGAGTGACCACCCGCTTGATGGCCTCCTCGCTGCCGAGCCGTGCGAATGGCTGGGGAGGACCGGACAGATAGCGGCCCCAGGCCCGTCCAGCTTCCTCTCCAGCAGCTCCTGGGTCCACGACGGAAGCGGAGAGGTAGCTGGAGAGAATGCGGGCCAGCAGCTTGTAGCCACCCCTGTCCTCTGGCAGCTCTCGCTCTCGTGCCAGCTCATAGATCACGCGCGGGCGCCCGGGGCCTTCCTGAGGAGCCGGACGGCCCCGCACCAGGTCGGCATCAGAGAGGACGTCCAGGTGGGAGCGGATGGTGTTGCTGTGAAGTCGAAGAGAAGTTGCCAGCTCCCGGACGTCCATGCCTCGGTCGCGCAGAAGCTCCAGGATCCGGACCCGGCTGGCTTCGGCAAGCGCGCGGTGCATCCGCACCTCCTGCAGGGCAGCGGCCATGGCGTTATTCTACGATGACAATCAGAGTAATCAGACCAATCATGGCGCTGAGAAGGTTGTCTGATGGGGCGGTGCTCCGACCCAGCGATCCCGGGCACCCGATGTGTTGACCCAACTGGTTGATGCGTCCCGCTTATCGGCTGGGCCTCTGGAAGCAAGATGGAGCGAAGCTCCGACCACATACCAGTCAGCGATGCCTCGCCTGCTTGCCGCCCACAGGGATCACGCGTGCGTGTTTGCCTGCGCGGAGGGAGGACAGCAGTGTCGGCTGAGCGGATCTTGATCCGCCACCTGGCTGGCGCCGCGAAGGTCCCGGTCGGCGGGCGATGTGCGGTGGTGCCAATCTGCCTTCCCGCTCTCATTGCTCAGGGGGCTGGATGATGGAGCTTCACTTCAAGACGCCCATCGATCGTGCCTATGACGCGATCGAGGATGCGCTGCGCCGGGGGGCCGAGAGCTGGCTGCCAGAGGCGGATCTGAAGGATGGCGAGCTCACGGCTGAGTTGACCGGGTGCGCGTCAGCGTGGGCAGCGTGCAGCGATTCGGATACGGGGTGACGGTGCAGCTCGGGTGGGAGGCCGTTGAGCATCCCCAGCTCTACCCCAGGTTCGAGGGCGTGCTACGTCTCGAACAGCAGGGCTCAGGCCGTTGCCAGTTGCGGCTTGAAGGCCATTACCGACCGCCGGGGGGCGAGCTCGGGGCGGCTCTCGACCGGGCCCTGATGAGGCGAGTCGCCCAAGCTACCGTGCACGACTTCTTCAAGGAGACGGCGGCTCTCCTCACGCGGGGCGTAGATGATCAGGAGACGACGCCTCCCGCCGTCGGTGGACCGGACGCAGAAGACCGGTCCTGACCACGACACACAGTGCCTCAGCGTCCGCCGGAGTGAGTGGAGGAGCCGCTTCACGATGAGCAATGCCGAGAACCCCTTGCTGACAGCACACCGATTCTTCCGACGGGGCCCAGCCTCCGCCGAGGGCTGGAGCCAGCTGGTGGCCAAGGACCGCCAGTGGGAGTCCTTCTACCGGGACCGCTGGCAGCACGACAAGGTGGTGCGTTCCACGCACGGTGTCAACTGCACCGGGTCCTGCTCTTGGAACGTCTACGTCAAGGACGGCATCATCACCTGGGAGTCGCAGGCGGTCGACTACCCCTCGGTGGGGCCGGACATGCCCGAATACGAGCCCCGCGGCTGCCCGCGCGGCGCCTCCTTCTCCTGGTACACCTACTCGCCGCTGCGCCTCCGCCATCCCTACGTGCGCGGCAGCCTGCTCCAGCTTTACCAAGAAGCCAAGCGGGTCCAGCCCGACCCCGTCCTGGCCTGGGCCTCGATCGTGGAGGATCCTGAGAAGAGCGCGCTCTACAAGTCGCAGCGCGGCAAGGGCGGCTTCGTGCGGGCCTCCTGGGAGGAGGCGGTGGAGATGATCGCCGCCGCCCACGTGCACACTATCAAGGTGTTTGGGCCCGACCGGGTGGTCGGCTTCTCGCCCATCCCCGCCATGTCCCAGGTCTCCTACGCCGCCGGCACCCGTTTCCTCTCCCTGATCGGCGGCGTGATCCTGAGCTTCTACGACTGGTACGCGGATCTGCCCCCAGCCTCACCCCAGGTTTTCGGCGACCAGACCGACGTGCCCGAGTCCGCGGACTGGTGGAACGCCGGCTACCTGATCATCTGGGGCACCAACCTGCCCATCACCCGCACTCCCGATGCCCACTTCATGGTCGAGGCGCGCTACCGCGGCCAGAAGGTGGTGGTGGTCTCCCCCGACTATTCCGACCACACCAAGTTCGCCGACCACTGGCTGCCCGCCCAGCCCGGCACCGACGCGGCGCTCGCCATGGCCATGGGGCACGTGATCCTGAAGGAGTTTTACGTCGATCGCCAGGTGCCCTTCTTCGAGAACTACGCTCGTCGCTACACCGACCTGCCCCTGCTGGTGACGCTGGAAGAGCGCGATGGCGCTCACCTGCCCGGCCGCTTCCTCCGCGCTTCCGACCTCGGCCAGGAGGAGGAGCTGGCGGAGTGGAAGACGGTGGTGCTGGACCAAGCCACGGGCAGGCCCGCGGTGCCCAATGGCTCGGTCGGCCACCGCTATCAGAAAGAGGAAGGCCGCTGGAACCTGGAGCTAGGCGAGGTGCATCCAACCCTCTCCCTGCTCGAGCGTGCCAGCGAGCGGGTCGAGATTCTGCTCCCCCGTTTCGATGTCGGCGAGGGGGAGGGTGGCAGCACGCTGCGACGAGGGGTGCCGGCGCTGCGGCTCGGTGGGCAGCTGGTCACCACCGCCTTCGACCTCCTGCTCGCCCAGTACGGGGTCGGACGCCCCGGCC
>JALZAW010000257.1 GCA_030948155.1 Candidatus Dormiibacterota bacterium
ATACTACCCTTTCCAGGGAGTTCGAGCTCTGCCTGAGCGAGATGGGTCTCAGCGAGGAGGAGCTGGCACAGACCGACAGGATCGCGCGGGCGGCCGCCTTCAACCGCTGAGCCTGGCTGTCCGACCGGTGTCTAGCGGGCGGAGCTGTCGCGCTGGATCAGGCGGCGGACGGCGTCGACAGCCACTCCCAGCATCCTGTCCATGTAGGAGGGATCAAGGTGCTGGATCTCGCCCGCGCCGAGCTCGTCCACGCAGAGCAGGATGACGCCAGCTCTGAGCTTGCGAAGGGCGCTGACCACCAAGACAGTGGAGGACTCCATGTCGTTGGCGACGACGCCCGCCCGGGACCAGAGATCCAGTTCCTGCCTTAGCCGCTCGCGCATCGGCATCCGATCAGGTAGGAGTTCCGGGTAGAGAGCGTCCACTGAGCGAACCACTCCCAGGTGGTGGGGCGCTCCGGCCGCCTCGGCCGCCTCCCGAGCCGCCAGCACGACGTCCAGGTTGGCGATGGCCGGGTACTCGCGAGGGACGTAGTCGTTGGGCGTGCCCTCGCTTCTGACAGCGCCAGTCACGATGACGAGGTCGCCCATCTTGATCTCCCGCTGGGCGCCGCCGCAGGTGCCGACTCGAAGGAAGGTGTGTACCCCGAGATCGCCCAGCTCTTCGATCCCGATCGCCGCCGAGGGGCCGCCGATACCGCTGGAGACCGCCGAAACCTTCGCCCCCTCCAGGGTCCCGGTGAAGGTTCGGTACTCGCGGCTGAAGGCCATCTCCCGGGCGTCCGCAAAGTAGCCCCCGATCAGAGGTGTCCGGAAGGGATCACCCGGGTAGAGGACGTACTCGCCGACCTCTCCCGCCGCCAGCCCGACGTGGTATTTCCGCTCGGCTTCAGCCACCGGCGCGTAAGTCTATGCCCTGACAGGGGAAGTCGCTTGACGAAAGGCGACGATCTCAGTCGTTGTTTCTCTCCTCAGAGCTGCATTGAGAGATGGTGTCGGGGCACGCAAACGACACAGCTCAGGACGCGAGCTCGGGCAGGGCGAGGCTGGCGACAAGCGCCGCCCAGTCGACGGCTGGGGGGGAAAGCCGCCTCGAATCCAGGTCGGCGGCGGCTTCTTCCTCGAAGCGGGCCATGAGCGAAGCTGCGCCGCTCACCTTCAACAACCAAGGCCCGTGCTGTGAATCGCTCTCCTCCAGGTTTATCTCGTAGCCCAGGTCGCTCAGCTCGCGGGCCGCGAAGCGCGCCCAGTCGAGATACGGGAACCGGAATTCCTGGATGGGTTGGCTCATGGGCTACTGGCCCGTCCTCGGAGTCAGAGGAGGCCCCACGAACTCCATTCCGAACTTCCCGGCGACGCGCTCCAGGAGCTCGAAGTCCAGCGGTCCGGCCGGCGGCAGGCCCTCAGCTTCGGCCGGACGGCCGGCCTCTATGAAGTAGCGCTCGCTGCCTCCCGGGACCAGCAACACGAGCAGGCGTCCGGGAGCGTTGCCCTCGACCACGAACCCGTGGGGCACCTCGCGGGGCAGGAAGACATACGCGCCGGGGCCGGCGCTGAACGTGCGTTCGCCGCAGCAGAGGCTGAAGTCGCCTTCCAGCACCCAGAAGGCCTCATCCTCCCGGTGATGGATGTGCAGCGGCGGACCCTCGCCCGCCGGTAGCCAGGCCTCCACCAGGCCATACGCCCCGCCGGTGCTCTCCGCCGACGCCTTGACGGTAATCCGGTTGTGGGCATACCAGATCGCCTCTCCCTCGCCGCTCGGACGGATCACCGGGACTTCACTAATCATCGAGTGCCTCCTATGTCAGTAAGATGGGACTACGGTGTCCATGGATATTACAGTGCCATCATGATCATGTCAATCCCATATGAACAGACGGGCAGAACCCAACAGAAGACGCGCACGCGCAGCGCCCTCGTCGCCGCCGCTCGCCAGCTGCTGGCCGAGGGGGTGACGCCGACTGTCGAGCGGACGGCTGATCGGGCAGCGATCTCGCGGACCACCGCCTTCCGTTACTTCCCCAATCAGCGCGCGTTGGTGGTCGCCACCTATCCCGAGATCGCGGAGCCGTCGCTGCTCGGGGCGGCAGCCCCGTCTGACCCGATGGAACGGCTGGAGGCAGTCACGGAAGACATCACTCGCCAGGTCGTCCAGCACGAGCCCGAGCTGCGGGCGCAGCTCCGTCTGTCGCTCGAGCCAAGGCCGTCGTCGCCAGATGGGTTGCCGTTTCGTCAGGGGCGAGCCATCGGCTGGCTCACAGACGCCCTGAGCCCACTGCGGGAGAGCATCCCTGAACGCGACCTTCGTCGCCTCGTCCTCGCCATTCGGGCCACGCTGGGTATCGAGGCGCTGGTCTGGTTGACGGACATCGCGGGGCTCTCGCGCGAAGAGGCGGTCGACATCATGCGCCTGTCGGCCCGCACGCTCGTTCGCTCGGCGATAGCCGATGTCGGCAGGACCGCTGGTCCCTAAACCGAGCGGTCGCTAGTGAGCGCGGCTCTCCTGAGGCTGGCCCCACTTGCTGTCGGCGGCACTGTCACCCTCGTGAGCCGCGACAGCCGGCAATGGAAGCTGCGTGCGCGATCGGCCTGGCGACCGCCTAGCGATCAACTGAAGTGGTGGACTCTTGGCTTGCACATGCATGGTTCGAGTCGCGCGAATAGAGTCAGTCAATGCTATGTTTATTCTGTAGTTGTCCCACGAGGGCTAGCAACGGAGGGTGCATGAGCGTCGGATTGATTACCGGAGCCTCGCGCGGACTGGGCCGTGCACTCGCTCTCGGTCTTGCCCGACAGGGCTGGTCATTGGTCATCGACGCTCGGAACGAGGAGGCCCTCCACGCCGCCGGGCGGGAGATGCGCCTTCTGCAGCCGCCGGGAGCGCAGCTGGTTGCGATAACCGGCGACGTCACCGAGGCGCGACACCGAACCGAGCTGGCCGGCGCGGCCTATGCGCTGGGCGGCCTGGACCTCTTGGTCAACAACGCCGGCAGCCTGGGCCCCAGCCCGCTGCCGCATCTCGCCCACTTTCCGCTCGAGGGCCTGCGCCAACTGTTCGAGGTGTACCCGGTCGCCGCCTTGGGACTGATCCAGGAGACCCTCGACCTCCTGCGCGCAGCCCCCACCGGCGGCCGCGTGGTCATGATCAGCTCGGACGCCGCCACCGAGGCATATCCGGGTTGGGGAGGCTACGGCGCGGCCAAGTCGGCGGTCGACCACATCGCCGCAGTGCTGGCGGTCGAGGAACCGGCGCTGCGAGTCTGGGCGCTGGATCCTGGAGACCTTCGGACCCAGATGCACCAGGAGGCCTTCCCGGGCGAGGACATCTCCGATCGGCCGGAGCCGGACTCGGTGGTGCCCGCCATCTTGGAGCTGATCCAGTCCGACCGTCCCAGCGGTAGGCTGCGGGCGGCAGATCTGCACGCCCCCAGTCCAGCGCCATGAGTGTCGCGCCGGCAGCGGTCTTGGACTTTGAGCTTCCGGCCGGGCTGGAAGCGGCGACTCCGCCGGAGGAGCGAGGCCGGGGCCGGGATGACGTCCGCCTCCTGGTGACCCACCAGGCGGCAGGCCGGATCGAGCATCGTCGCTTCACCGATCTGCCGGACCTTCTCCGCGCCGGCGACCTGCTGGTCGTCAACCGGTCGGCGACCATTCCCGCCGCATTGTCGGCGCAGGTTGGGGGTGAGCCGGCTCTCCTTCATCTCGCCAGCCCGCGTGGTGACGGAACCTGGGTCGTTGAGTTGCGCCACTCGGACCCGGATGGCCGCAACTCGCCGTGGCTGGACGCGGCCTCAGGGACCGCCCTGGTCCTGCCCGAAGGAGCGACCGCCAGGTTGCTTCGACCCGCCGCGCAGGCGGTCGAGCCCGGCCATAAGGTTCGACTCTGGCTGGCGCAGCTGGATCTGCCTTCGTCCCCCACCGCGTTCCTCAACCGGCACGGCGTGCCCATCCGCTATGGCCACGTCGATAGGGCCCGGCCGCTGGCGGCCTACCAGACGGTTTTCGCGACCGAGCCGGGGAGTGCCGAGATGCCGTCAGCCGCCCGGCCCTTCACCTTCGAACTCGTCACCGCCCTGGTTGCCCGGGGAGTCGGAATCGCACCGCTGGTGCTCCACTGTGGCGTGTCGTCGATGGAAGCGCACGAACCGCCAACTACCGAGCGCTTTCTGATTCCCGCAGCGACGGCGGAACGCGTGAACGCAACCAGGCGGCTGAGCGGTCGCGTCGTCGCAGTTGGCACGACGGTTGTGCGCGCCCTCGAGACCGCTGCGCTGGCGCCAGGCCTGGTCCTCCCGGCGGATGGCTGGACGGACCTGGTGATCGGCGCGAACCACCGGATGCGGGTAATCGACGGCCTGCTCACCGGCTGGCACGAGCCGCGCGCCTCACACCTGGCCTTGTTGCAGGCCCTTGTCGGGAGCGAGCTCCTGGAAACGTCGTACCGTGCAGCGC
>JALZAW010000258.1:0-3208 GCA_030948155.1 Candidatus Dormiibacterota bacterium
GCGCGTGATTGTGGATCTGGCGCTCCGGGCCGCCGAGTACTTCGGCCTGCCAGTGAAGGCGATATTCAGCCGCCGCCCGTTCACCCTCATGTCGGAGCAGCTCTACGCCGAGGTCAGCCCGGACCGCTTGATGACCGACTGACGCGGAGGGCTGATTCGCACACCGCAACCAAAGGCAGCGGATTGCCGCCGCGCAGACTCCCCGTCAGCAGCTGCATATGTTAACTTACTGATTACTCAGCAAGTTATGGCTGACAATGCCAGCGTTCGCGACAAGATCAGGGATCCGGCGCGCTCGCGGCGGGCGATCCTAGACGCGGCCGAGCTGCTCTTCGCGGAGCGCGGCTATGAGGCGGCCACGATGGCGGAGATAGCGGCCGCAGCAGGGCTTTCCCGGGGCACACCCGCTTACTTCTTCCGATCCAAGGAGAGGCTCTACCGCGCCGTGCTCGGCCGCGCCTTTAAGGAGACCTCAGAGCTGATCCGCTCGGCCGACTTCGACACCGGGCGGTTCGAGGATGCGACGGCGAGGACGATCGGACAGTACCTCGACTTCCTCGCCGCCCGGCCCAGCTTTGTCCGCTTGGTGGTCCGCGAGTGCCTGGACGGCGGCCGGTTTCTGCAGGGACTGCCCGAGCACCTGGCCGCTATCGCCGAGGCCATGCGCGTCGTCGGCGAGAGATGGCCACTTCGAAGTGAGATCGATCCTCGCCACCTGCTCCTCAGCGCGATCTCGCTGTGCTGGTTCCCGATGGTCGCCCGCTCGCTCACCGCCGACCTCGGTTTCAACCCGGATTCAAGTGCTTTCACCCGCGAACGTACTAAGCAGGTCGTCGAGCTGCTGCTACACGGGGCGTTGGCCGGTCGATGATGGCGCGCGTTCTCGCCCTGATCGTGGGCGTCTTCTACACGCTGAGCGGCGGCTGGGCCTTCCTCTTCCCGCAGGGCTTCTACTCCACGATTGCCACGTTCACGCCGTACAACCTCCATCTGCTGCACGACGCGGGTTCCTTCCAGGTCGGCTTGGGCGCCGCGTTGCTGGCTGCCGCGGTGGCAGGCCGTGGTCTGGCGCCGGTGGTCCTGGGAGTGATGGTTGGCTCCCTCCTCCACCTCGTTGCCCATCTGATCGACGTCCATTTGGGCGGCCACCCAGGGACCGACCTGCCGGCTCTCACGCTCATTGTGGTGCTCCTGGCGCTGGCCTTCGTCCTGGAGCTTCGGAGACCCTACCGGCAGGATCGGTCGTGAGGGTCTTCCTGGCTGGCGGCAGTGGGGCGATCGGGCGGGTGTTGGTTCCGCGGCTGGTGGCGGCCGGACACGAGGTCGCGGCAACGACCGGCTCGCCGGCGAAGGCCTCACTGCTGGAATCGTTCGGTGCCACCGCCACCGTGCTGGACGCCCTCGACGAGGAGGCCGTCCGAGCAGCAGTGAAGAAGTTCCGGCCGAATGCGCTGATGAACCAGCTCACCTCGCTCCCGAAGCGCTACAACCCGCGTCGCCTCAAGCCTTGGTACGAGGCGACCTCCAGACTTCGGGTCGAGGGAACCCGGATACTGCTGCGCGCCGCGGCCGAGGTGGGAGCCGACCGCTTCGTCTATCAATCGATCGCCTTCATGTACGCCATCGCAGGTCCGCTGGTGGTCGATGAGAAAGCGCCGCTGGCGTTGGAAGCGCCAGAGCCGTTCGGCCCCACCTTTCGGGCGACGCTGGAGGGTGAGCGGCTGGCGACCTCGGTGGAGGGAATCGAGGGTGTGGTCCTCCGCTACGGTCAGCTTTACGGGCCGGGCACCTACTTCGCCGCCGATGGCGACTTCGCGCGCCAGGCGCGGATGCGGCTGCTGCCCATCCTGGGCGGAGGCGGCGGAATCTTCTCCTTCCTCCACGTCAATGACGCTGCGACTTCAGCTCTCGCCGCCCTGGAGCATGGCTCCGGCGTGTACAACATAACCGACGACGACCCGGCTCCCGGGCGGGAGTGGATCCCCGCTTTCTGCGCAGAACTCGGCGCTCCCCGGCCGCTGCGGCTGCCAGCTTGGCTGGCGCGGATCCCCGCTGGTGGCTTCGCGACCGCGCTGCTCACCGACGGGCGCGGCGCCTCGAACGCGAAGGCGAAGCGGGAGTTGGGCTGGTCGCCGTCGCGAGCAACCTGGCGGGCCGGCTTCCTGGCAGCCCAGCCGCCCCGACTTGGTTCCGCCAGCCATCGCTGAAGTCGTACTCGTAGAGGAAGCGGTCGCGCGGCCGCAGCCCCAGGTCGACCAGTTGCTCTCGTCAGCGAGAGCGGGACAAACCGTGGGTGGCCGAGCGTGGTCGGTCAGGTGAAGGCCTGTGGTCAGCGCTCGACGGGGAAACTGGGCCTCCTCGATGTCCTGCCACCTGCTGCTCCAGGTCCGCATGCGAGTGCCGACAGACGACCTGGCTAGCGTGTTCCCGCGCTGGTAGCCGCGCCTTCCTGCCGAGTAACCACGCGCCCCGTAAAGGCATGACGCCCCTGGAGCGGTTGAAGAGCCGACGCCGTCGCAGGCAGAAGCGTGGGAGCAGCAAGAGGGAGACATAGCGCGTGCATCGGCGTAGGGTGCAAGATGCCGTCTCCGAGGAAATGGCCAGCGGGGGTTCTCCAAACCCAAATGGAGCGCCGGTGGCCGACGCAGTGCGTGATTGCGATGGGAGAGGCTGCAGCGCTATGAAAGGCACTGAGACGATCAGAAAATCCGCAGCCGTCTGGGCTGCGCGCCGTGGAGCCAACCGGCGCCGCGCCGTGGAAAGCTCGGCAAGGATCAGACGGATGACCAGAGAGAAGCAACGGCGGGTGAGGCAAGACCTGGGCAACGATGAGAGCGCTGTGCCCGGGCTCTACCTAGGCTGAACGGCTTCCCAGATCTGTGGACACCTGGCAGCTCTCGCCAGGTGAGTCGGCGACCCATCCTTTGGGTGTCCAAAGCCATAGAGGAGGGGCCGTGACGGTCGAGGATGTCCGTTTGTTTCAGTACCGGCTGAGGTTGTTCGCTCGTGCTCGGGAGGTTGGGGCGACTCAGGCCTGCCGGGAGCTTGGCTATCACCGCTCCTGGTACTACCGATGGAAGCCGCTGGTGGAGCGCCATGGCCTGGAGATCCTGCGGGCTCGGGAACGCGGGGCCGCCCCGGGTGCCCAATCAGGTACCACCCTGGCTGGAGGAGCGAGTGATCGCCTTCCCCCTTGGTCAGCCATAAC
>JALZAW010000258.1:3218-4421 GCA_030948155.1 Candidatus Dormiibacterota bacterium
GCCATAACTAGGCCGGCGCCGGATCGCAGCTCGGCTGGCGCAGCCCATGTGGGGCGGTCTGCTGAGCTGCGCTAGGCGGCTACGGAGCTTGTGGAGGCTGGCAGCTGCGCCTGAGGCTGGTCCGGGCGCGATGACGGCCTGGTGCGACCGATTAGCCATGCTTCATGCTTCCCACGGGTCACTTGCTGGCGTTCGCCGTCACTTCGTTCGTGCTGATGGTGGTGCCGGGGCCGAGCGTGCTCTTCACGATCAGCCGGGCGCTGACCATCGGCCAGCGCGGGGCGTTGCTGACCGTGCTCGGCAACGCCGCGGGCGCGTGTCTGCAAGTGGTGGCGGTGGCCGTTGGTATCGGCGCACTGGTGGAACGTTCGAGCGTCGCCTTCACGGTGATCAAGCTGGTCGGCGCCGCGTACCTGATCTACCTGGGGGTCCTGGCGATTCGGCATCGGCGTTCGCTGAGTGAGGCGATGGCCACGCAGCTTGCGCCAGCGCGGGCCGGCCGGGTCGTCGCGGACGGTTTCTTCGTCGGGGCCACCAACCCCAAGACCATCGTGTTCTTCGCCGCTGCGCTGCCCCAGTTCGTCGACCCAGGCGCCGGCCAGCTGACGGTGCAGCTGCTCGTCCTGGGTGCCGTCTTCCCTGCCATCGCGTTGATTTCCGACAGCATCTGGGCGATCGTCGCCGGCACCTCTCTGAACTGGTTCGCCCGCTCACCACGGCGACTGGCCACAATTGGCGGCGCCGGAGGACTGGCGATGATAGGTATCGGCGCGACCCTCGCGGTCAGCGGCCGCAAGACTAAACCCGCGCTGCCCGCGCCGGAGATCACTCAATCCTGATGCCAGGCGGCGTACGCCTGTCACTGGGCCGCTCACGAGCGGGTTGGCGGCGCGGACTGCGCCCGTATGCAGCGATACGGCGTTCCGGAGCATGTCTGACCAACCAGACGCTCCTTCGCGTGCCGTCGCGTCACAGGCAATGGCGAGCTGACGCCGCTGGAGACGCTTCCCGAGCCGCGGAATCTTCGCTCCGCGCGCCGTCCGTGGCGCGCCAGATCAGGTTACGGCCAAGCAGGTTGTCGTCTTGTGAACGCCGTCCAGCCGCTGGATGCCTTCCACGATCAGCGTTCCGAGGGCGTTGATATCGGGCGCTTCACAGGTGACGACGATGTCGTACTCGCCGGTGATGGCGTCGGCTGCCTGC
>JALZAW010000259.1 GCA_030948155.1 Candidatus Dormiibacterota bacterium
CCCTTGGCACGTCAAGAGGCCGACTTTAACCTCTTTCGCCGTCCGTCGGCGGCCACTCCATGCGAATACCTAATGCTTGCTGGATAGCTCATGCCTGTACCGCCATCAATGGCTACTGCTGGTGGCCGCTAGCAATGGCATGCTTCGGGAGAGGCGCGAGGCGCGGTGGGTCATAGCGCTCGAATTGGATGGTGACGACTTCCACCTCTTCGGGCAACCCACTGACCGAGCGTAACGAATGCCCGCTCGCGGAGAGGTTGGAATGCGAGAGCGGCCACAGCCGTGACGGCGGCCAGGGCCCGCCGGTCAGAACAGCAATGCAGGACGCTTCTAAGGACTCCAGACCCTCGCCCGGCGGATGACGGGTCGGGGATGATTCAACCGCGCCCGAAGTTCAGGACCGTGCGCCACGTCGGGTTCCAGATCTGCGACGACGCGGCTAATGAATTAGGGTGAAGGCCGAGCTAACCTCGGGCGCTGGCCGGGCTCCTTTGGACGGATAAGGAGCCGCGAGGTCGGTGACCGCTACGCTGCCGCCTACGTCGATTACCATCCTGTGGGCGATGCAGCCTCGTCGCTGGCGAGGTACACAGCCGTGTGCGCGACGGTGTCTGAGTCTCGCCGCTGCCGCCGAGCGTGCCCCCCGCATCAGTCCGATTTCGGAACGCCAGACTCGGCGACCGTGCGCTCGACGGATCATCCACAGGTGAGGTGGCGTTGGCTCAGACACCCGGCGAGCGATCGACATGCCGAGGAAATCCATTGTCCAAGATTGATGATCGCCCCACTTCCGAGCTGGGCCGTTGGTCGGAGGGATCGTGGGATATGCCAACATGAACAGGATTGAGGTCCCGCGATCGGGCCGTGGCGGAACGCAACGGGAGGAGCCAACTTGACTCAGGAACCATCTGAGCACATCGACAAACAGATCGCGGGGCTGACAGATTGGCGCGGTGATCTGATGCAGCGACTCCGCGGGGTCATTAATCAGGCCGAACCATCTCTTAAGGAGGACTGGAAGTGGGGCACGCCCGTCTGGACCTCTAAAGGGAACGTTTGTGCCCTTGGCGCTTTCAAAGACAGCGTGAAGCTCAACTTCTTCAAGGGAGCCAGCCTGCCAGATCCAAACCGCCTGTTCAATGGTGGCCTCGATGCCAAGGCCTCACGGTCGATTGACCTGGTTGAGGGCGACCCAATTGATGAACCTGCCTTACAAGAGCTGATCCGAGCAGCCGTAGCCTACAACGCTGCCAAACGCTGATCCACCGCTACAGGGGTGTCCGCCATTCGGCGAGAACGCCACGGGGGACAAGATCGAAGAAGTGTGCCGACTTCATTGTCACCCTCCCGCTGACCTCAACGCTGACTGTCGTAGCGATGTCACAGACATCTACGTCAGCCACCGTCATTCTTTTGTGTGTATGGCCATGCCAGGCCGCAGGCCTCGCCGGCGCCGCGGCAGCGACGTACGACTGACTCCTCCGGGCATCCATGGCAGGCTGCTCCCGTCAGGCCACGGCGGCTGCCTGGGCGGTCGCGCCCGGCCGGGGTGGATTCGCGAACAGCACGGTGAGCCCCTCAGCCATGGTCGGGTGCGTCAGTATGGCGTCGCGCAGCCCGGTGTACGGCAGCCCGGCCAGCATCGACACCTGTACCACGGACATCAGCTCGCCGGCCTCTGGGCCGAAGGCTGTGAACCCCAGGATTCGGTCGCTTCCGACCTCGACCAGCGCTTTCATGAAGCCACGAGTCTCGGTGAGTGTGCGCGTGCGCAGGACGGCCGCCATGGGTATCTGGGCGATGCGGTAAGTGATCCCGCGGGCTCGCGCCTCGGTCTCGTTGGACCCGACCCGGGCCAGCTGCGGGTCGGTGAAGACGCAGAAGGGGATCAGGCGATCGCGCGTCGTGCGCGCCGCCCCGTGCAGAAGGTTGTCCCGAACGAACGACCTATGGGTGAAGAAAGGAGGTCCGGCACAGTCCCCCAGCGCCCAGGTGCCGGCGGCGGTGGTCTCGAGACGGTCATTTACCGTGATGTAGCCCCGGCCGTCCAGGGCAACGCCGGCAATTTCCAGCCCAACGCCACTCGTGTTGGGGGTCCGGCCGGTGGCGACCAGGAGGTCGCTGCCATCGATGGTCTGGGATCCGCCAGGCCCGCGCACGGTGAGGCGCACGCTCTCTCCAGTCCGGCCCTCGACGCGGACCGCCGCCGTACCGAGACGCACCTCGATGCCCTCGTCCCGTAACAGCTCAAGGAGGGCTCCAGCGACGTCGGGGTCCTCGCGCGGCGCCAGCTGGGCTCCCCGCTCGACGATCGTTACCCGGGCGCCGAACCGCCTCATCGCCTGCGACAACTCCAGGCCCACGAAGCCGCCGCCGAGAACGATCAGGTGCTCGGGAAGGCGGTCGAGGTCCAGCGCCTCGACGTGTGTTAGCGCTCCGGCATCCTCGATTCCGGGCAGGTTGGGGATGCTGGCCCGCGTGCCCAGGTTGAGGAACACCCGGTCCCCGCGCAGGCGGCGCGTTCCTCCCTGCTCGAGCTGGACCTCGACCGTGCTGGTGTCCACGAACCGGCCCTCTCCCAGGATCAGCTCGGCGCCGCTCTCTCGGTAGCGCTCCAGGTGGATAGCCACGAGCTCCTCGACCATCTTGCGCTTGCGCGCTGCGACGCCGGCCATGGTCACCGCCGAGGGACCTGGACCGAGGCCGAACTCAGGGCCGCGCCGGTGCAACTCCGCCACCTTGGCGCTGTGGATGATGTTCTTGCTCGGCAGGCAGGCTATGTTCGGGCAGGAGCCGCCGATCAGCTTCCGCTCCACGACCGCCGTGGTGAACCCGCCTTCGCCATGGTCCATGCGAGATACTTGCCCGCCTCGCCGCTGCCGAAGACCAGTACGTCGACGTGCTGTGTCTCTGCCATACCCACCAACCTCCCTGCGCGTGCTCCTGCCTACATCTTGGACCCCCGGCACAGGAAGCTAGAGAAGCGGACATTGAGCGCGCCATTTCGCCCGAGGCCTCGCGACGCCGATCGTCAACACGACCTGATGCCGCTACCACCGGCGCATAACTCATCGCGTTTTTCGCGGGGAGCCCGAGTTGGGGCTACAGCGTAAGCGCCCACATTACTGCGGAGCGCGAGGCAGCAGGTTTGATACCTGCCAGGCGCATTGCCAATTCAGCTCTTCGCTGCGATGGCAAAGTGAAGAGGTCGAGTTAAGCTCCTTCTTGGACCAGCCCAGGTGACTGCCTGCTCCTACGGACTCGGTGGCCTCTGGAAGGTGGAGGCGCCAAGCGCGCGCCAGGAGTCTTGGCTCCCTCCTTCGCTATAACATTCTATTATAGTTCGACGTGGTGGTTCAATTCCGTACGGGGTGCTTGGCTTCGATCGTGTTGAGCATCGCGCTCTCCGTTCTGCTCACGGTCGCCCTCAATTTCTGTATGAGAGCCGGCTAGGCTCGTAGCAGCAGCCCACGGATGCTGCGCGCCGGCCCCTCTTGCAGCTGTCGCGCGGCAGTCTCTCAGTCGCGGTCGGCGCGGGCCCCACAACAAGCCGGCGAAGGTGGCGGCAGAGACTCTCAGCCTTACTCGGCTCGCGCATCAGTCCGCGGCGCTCCGGCCTCCAGGTCGGACATGACGACACTACGGGTCGAACCGCTGGCGATGTTCGGGTCGAACCGCGGCGCGCCGAGAGTTCAGGAGGCAGGTAGCAGGACACAAAGCCCTGAGACTCCGCATCCACCACTTTGGTCGGTGATCCGGCCTTTGCGACGATGTCTATCTCGGCCAGTTCTCCAGGCGTGCCACCTCGGCTTCAGACCGGGGTGCGCCGCCGCACGGCCCTTCCTGGCGGTGTCCCAGGCCGATCAGGTCCGCCCGCCCGTGGCTCCCGCAGAGGGAGTCTCTTCTGTCCCCTCCGCGATGCGAATGAGAGCGTCGCGGGCGAAGCGCAGAGCGTCGTGCTGCCCGAAACGGTAGGCTGACGCCCCTTTGCTCGCGTTGTACTCCATTTCACGCTGGATGCGAGCAAGGAGCGCGCTCAGCTGACCTGGCAGAGCCTCAGGCGATCGGCCAAAGCCGGCATCGCCGACCTCGCCCAGCTCCAGCCCCTCCCACTGCGGCTGATAGCTGTCAGTGCCTTCGAGGCCGAGCACCTCCTCGATGCGCTCCCTGTCGAAGCCGACGACCGTCTGCTCTCCGACCATCAGCACCGGGACGACGAGCGCACCCGTCCGCTGGAGCAGGTCCTGCTCCCAGACCTGGTCGAAGGCGATGTTGCGGTCTTCGAAGGCGACCCCAGCGTCTGAGAGAAACTCCCTCAGTCTGCAGCACTCCTGTCAAGTGGGGTCGGTCGTGCGCCGTGTGAGGGTGTACAGCACCACTGATTCATCGGACATCACCGCTCCTC
>JALZAW010000260.1 GCA_030948155.1 Candidatus Dormiibacterota bacterium
GGTCTCTCGCGAGCGGCAGCGGCGTTGACCTATTCCTGTTGCTTTTGGCCCTGGGCGTAGCGCTCCTCGCCGTCTGGCATCTGTCATTGCTCAGCCGCAATCTGCGTCGCTGGACTTAGTGGCACCCACCTTTCGCTGGGCGCTGTCGCTGGCGGTGCTGGTGGCAGCGGGCCTGGTGCTGGCCTGGGCTGATGCGACCGTGCTGAACTCGGTGTTTCCCCACCCTGGCTCTCCGCCCCGCGGTTTGCAGTCCCGGGCTGAGCTGCCCGTTTTGCCTGGCCTGCGGACCGGCGGAGGCCGCCTGGAGTTCCGGGGCCTCGGTTCCCCGGGAGGTGTCTTCAGCTTCGGCTGGTTTCTCGCCACCGGCGCCGTACTCCTGCTGCTGACGCTCGCCATGCTCGCCCTCGCCTCAAGCCGCGCCCGGCTGGCGGCTGAGCGCGTCAGCCCGCGCCTCGTCGTCCTACTCCTCGCGGCAGGGATCTCGGCCACGCTTTTGATCCTGGCCGCGACGGAGCTGCTTCGCGCCACCTTCTTGCTCCTGAATATCGTTCCCATCGTCTGGGCAGCCTTCGCCGTCGCAACGCTCTTCGGATGTGCGGCGCTGGCCCTGGCCGCCGGTCGGTGGCTGCGCGGCCGGCTCGGCGGCGGCAACCCTTGGTTGGGAGTTGTGATGGCGATTCTGATTGGGCTCGATGCGGGACTGGTTCCCTTTGCCGGCTGGCTGCTCCTGGTAGCGGTTGGGCTGACCGGACTGGGCTTGGCGGTTGTCACCCGGCTGGGTTCGGCGGGTGGTTGGAATTTGGAGGATCTCAATTGGTGATACAGACCCGCTCGCTCCCTCGCCGGCTCCAGGCTTGGCGGGGCCGCCGGCTGCTGGCGCTCGGGCTGGCGCTGGTCGCAGTTGCGCTGTTGGCTCTCATCGTCCATGACGTCATCGCCCCACCCGGCAGCAGCGGCGGCGGCACGCGCACGACGGTGATCCGCCGCGGCACCGTGAGCGCCGCCGTCTCGGGGACCGGAACAGTGGTGCCGGTCCAGCAGCAGAATGTGGCCTTTCGGGCCTCAGGCCAGCTGACCGAGGTGGATGTCAAGGTGGGCGATCAGGTGCACACAGGTCAGGTGCTGGCACGCATCGACCAGACCACCTACCAGACTGCACTGCAGCAAGCCCAGGCAAGCCTGGCTCAGGCCGAAGCGAACCTGAGCACCGCTCAGGACTCCAATGCGGTGACCCAGGCCCAGCATCAGCTCGCCGCCGCCCAGCAGGCCTACAACGACGCGGCCAATCAGGTGGCGCTGCAGAACCAGCAGGACGCGAATGCAGTCACCAATGCCCAGAACCAGTTCAACAGCGACAACTGCGCCGGCCAGCCCCAGCCGGCAGGCTCCAAGTGCTACCAGGACCAGCAAGCGTTGAACCAGGCACAGAACAAGCAGGCGAGCGATCAGCTGTCGGGCCAGCATCAGATCAACCAGGCGCGCGCATCAGTGGTCTCCGCTCAGGACGCTGTCAACAGCGCCGCCAACAGCCGGCCCAACACCATAGCGGCGGCCCAGGCCTCGGTTGACACCGCTCAGGCCGGCCTCCAAACGGCCCAGAACAATCTCAACAGCA
The DNA here is from genome assembly GCA_030948155.1 of Candidatus Dormiibacterota bacterium. GTDB lineage: Bacteria > Chloroflexota > Dormibacteria > Dormibacterales > Dormibacteraceae > Dormiibacter. The sequence continues at coordinate 1,616 of JALZAW010000260.1, forward strand.
CGACTCTCACCTCACCCATCGACGGCGTCATCAGCGCCCTCAACGGGCAGGTCGGCGAGAGCGTCAGCGCGAGCGGCGGAGCCACCGCGCAGGCCCCGGGCAGCACCGCACCCCAACCCGCAGGCAGCGGCTCCAGTTCCAGTTCCTCGAGCACGGCTGGGGCGGCAGGCACAACCGGAGGCTCGGCCTCCAGCGGCTCGGCCTTCGCAGTCATCAACAACAGCAGCTCAATGCAGGTGGTGGCTCCGCTGGCGGAAGCGGATGCCGCCAAGGTGAAGCCCGACCAGACAGTCAATCTGACCTTCGACGCGCTGCCCGGGGTGACGCTGCCAGGCCACGTCCTGGCAGTTGCGCCCGGCTCCTCCACCATCCAGAACGTCACCAACTACTACGTGACGCTCACCCTCGACACAGCCAATCCCAGCCTGAGGTCAGGAATGACCGCCAATGCCGCAGTGGTGGTGAGCCAAGCCACCAACGTGCTGGTTGTACCCAACAGCGCCATCAGCCGCTCCGGCGGCACCAACTACGTGACGCTCCTCCAGAAGGACGGCAAGACCCAGGTGCGCGTGGCAGTGGAAACCGGTGTGGTTGGAGACACGTCGACGGAAGTGACCGCCGGCGTCGCCGAGGGGGACCGCGTGGTACTACCCTCGACGCGGCTCTCCGGCGGCGGGACGACCACCGGGGGCAGGGGTGCTGGTGGCGGCATCAGGTTGGGCGGATGATCGAGATCGAAGGCGTCACCAAGTTCTACAGCACTGGCGAGGTGGAGGTTAGGGCCCTGCAGGGCATCGACCTCCGCATCGAGCGCGGCGAGTTCGTCGCCATCATGGGCTCTTCGGGCTCCGGCAAGAGCACCCTCATGCACATCCTGGGCTGCCTGGACAAGCCGACCAGCGGCATCTACGTGCTGGACGGCATCGACGTTCTCGGCCTTGACGACGACGAGCTGGCCGCCATTCGCAACCGCAAGATCGGCTTCGTGTTCCAGGCGTTCAATCTGATCCCTCGGGCCAGCGCCGTGAAGAACGTCGAGCTGCCCTTGGTCTACGCCGGCGTGGGCAGCGGCCGGCGGGAGCGGGCGCTGGCAGCCCTGGAGGCGGTGGGTCTCGGCGACCGCGCCAGGCATCTGCCCAACGAGCTCTCTGGCGGCCAGCAGCAGCGGGCGGCCATCGCCCGAGCGCTCGTCACCGAGCCGGCCATCATCCTGGCCGACGAGCCGACAGGAAATCTCGATTCGGCCGCCAGCCTCGAGGTGATGAAGGTGCTGATGGAGCTGAACCGACTGGGCCGCACAGTGGTGGTGATCACCCACGAGGAGGAGGTCGCCCGCTTTGCCCAGCGCGTCGTGCGGCTCAGGGACGGGCTGATCGTCAGCGACCTCCGCCAAGCCAGCTTCAAAGCGGATCTGGTACCCCAGTGAACATTGGCGAGGGATTGATTCTGGCGTTCGCCGGGCTCTCCGCCAACCGCCTGCGTTCGGCGCTGACGATGCTGGGCATTCTGATCGGCGTGGCCGCTGTCATCCTGCTCGTCGCGTTCGGCAACGGCACCTCGGTGGCGGTTCAGAAACAGGTGGAATCACTCGGCTCGAACGTGATCTACGTCTTCCCCGCCACCAGCCGGACAAGCGGCGTCGCCCAGGGCTTCGGTACGGCGCAGACCTTGAGCCAGGACGACGTGACGGCGCTCAACGATCACTCACTGGCGCCCGACATAGTGACCGCCATCCCACTCACCAGCGCATCAGGCACGATGACCTATCTGAATCAAAACTGGTCGGCGCCGGCAAGCGGCTCGACCGAGGGCTGGGCGCAGGTGCGGAACTACGACCTCTCCGCCGGCGCCTTCTTCAGCGCCAGCGATGTGCGCAGCAGCGCCCGGGTGGTGGTGCTGGGCCAGACGGTGGTGGACAACCTCTTTGGCGGTGACAGCAGCGCGGCCGTCGACAAGTCCATCAAGATTCAGCGCCAGTCCTTCCGGGTGGTCGGCGTCTTGGCCCCAAAGGGCTCGGGCGGTCTGGGCAACCAGGACAACGTCGCAGTGGTGCCCATCAGCACCGCCTGGAACTACCTGACCGGCGGCCGCGGCAAGAACGTCAGCCAGATCCTCATCCAGGCCTCTAGCAGCGACGCTACAGCTGCCGCTCAGAGCGAAGCGACGCAGATTCTGCTCGATCGACATCGCATTTCAGATCCCACTCAAGCCGACTTTCAGATGCAGTCGCAACAGGACCTGCTGAACAGCTTCGGCCAGATCACCGGACTCCTGACAGTGCTGCTCGGTTCGATCGCTGCGATCTCGCTGGTCGTGGGCGGGATCGGAATCATGAACATCATGCTGGTGACAGTGACCGAGCGGACGCGGGAGATAGGCATCCGCAAAGCCGTCGGAGCCCGCCGCCGCGACGTTCTGATCCAGTTCCTGATCGAGTCGATGTTCCTTTCCGGCCTCGGCGGACTGCTCGGAATTGTGCTGGGAGCGGGGCTGGCCGTCTTGGTGGCCTATTTGGCCGTTGCCGGCGGCTCCAGCCAGGTACCGCCGCCGGTGGTGTCGACGCCCTCGGTGGTGCTGGCCTTCGGCGTCTCGGTGGCAATCGGGCTGTTCTTCGGCATCTACCCGGCCAACCGAGCTGCGTCGCTCAATCCCATCGATGCTCTGAGGTACGAATGAACCGGCTCATCACTCTTCTGCTGGTCTTGATCGGCGTGCTGGCAGGCTTCTACGCCGGCGGCCGCTACGGCCAGGCTCATCCGCCCGGGGGC
>JALZAW010000021.1 GCA_030948155.1 Candidatus Dormiibacterota bacterium
GCCGCAGCTGTCTGGGGCAGCTCTTCCAGCTGCCTGCCCAGGCGGATGCGATCCGCGCCGGCGGCGGAGCTGAACTGGCATTCCCGGCGGAGCCAGCCCTGCAGGCTCTGATGACCGCTCACCGCCCAGCCCTGCTGCTCATCGAAGACACGGAGCTCGGCAGTGAACTGGGCCTCCAGGCGGTTGATGCCCTGCCGGATCTCCTTCAGCCGCTCCCCTTGGGCCAGGGAAGGCAGGTGCCTGGTCTCCTCGCCCATCAGCGAGGCGATCGACTGCGTCACCTCCTCCAGAGGCGAGGACCAGGCGCTCGCAGCCATCGAACCCATGTTCGTATTGTACCACGTCCGAGCTCTGTCCACAACCCCTCGCGCTGGTCGGGGCGCGGACAGCTGCCAGCAGACCGGTGAGTCCGTCTCTCCAGTGTTACCAACGCCGTGTAAAGTCCGTTCCAGCATCATGCAGGTTCGCTCCGCGAGTCAGCTCGATGCGGGAGAAATCGCCGAGCCACTCTGCGAGCTTGGCTACCCGACCGACGAGGCGACGACCATGAAGCGTCTACGCCGCTCGGACGAGCTTGTGCTCGTTGCAGTGGACCAGGGTCGACTGATCGGCCTCGCCGCGCTGGCTACCTCGCGCACGCTGACCCACGCCGCGCCGATCGGCCGCCTCACCGCGCTCGTCGTGAGCGCAGCCCACCGACGCCACGGCGTCGCCCGTTTGCTTGTCGCCACTGTCTTGGAACAGGCTGAGCTGCGCGGCTGCGAAGGGCTGGAGCTCACGAGCGGCCTCCGGCCCGAACGCGAAGCCGCCCACGCCTTCTACGAGGCGCTCGGTTTTGAGCGATCCTCCTATCGCTACTGGCGTCCCGTCAAGTCGCCCGACCGCTCTGCTGCTTCAGAGTGGCACAGTGGCTCTACGTGACCGATTGTCGATAGGCACACTCGTCAGCACGCCACGCTCCGAGGTTCGCGCTGCGGCTGCCCCTTAGAGACCGAAGGCGGCCGCGAGACCGGCAATGTTCCCAGGCGGCCCGGTCACTTGAAGCACGGAGTAGGCCTCCTCGTCGGCCAACTCCCAAGCGGCCCAGCTGCAGCAGTCCCGTTCCGCCTCAACCAGGAAACGCAGCGACTCAGACACACCGCGCTCACGTCGAAACCGCAGGCGGAAGCCCTCCGCGGTGCGGGTACGCTCGACCACCAAGGGTTCCAGATCCGTCCAGGCCACCCGGCGATCGGCCAGCTCCGGCGTGGAAAGGCTGCAACCAAGGACTTCCTCTTGCTCATGCATACCGATCAGCCTGCACCTTCAAGCGCACTCGAAGTCAAGCGCAAATCAGATAAGTGTCGCCGCACCCTCAAGTCCGGAAGCCCCGGCCCTCCTGTGACAGTGCGCCGCTCCTACCCTAAATGCTGCGCGGACCCAACTGCTTCCTGACGATAAGCGTTTGTCCGGCCTCGCGGTAGGGCTGGAAACCCGCCCGAAGATACATTGCCAGCGGGCCCCGGTAACCTCCCTGCGCGCTTTCGGTCGCCCGCTTGGGATATCCCTCAACCCAGCTCAGTCCGCGGTCACTGAGCCTGCCGCAGGAGGCCTCCAGCAGCCGGAACGCGAGGCCGTGGCTGCGGTACTGAGCTGCGATGATAAAGCAGGCGATCGACCCCACGCCCTCCTGATTACGAGCCTCCAGATCGTAGCGGCTGAGCACTCCCTGGAGTCGAGTTGTGGGGCCGTAGTTGCACCAGCCGACGGGGCTCTCGCCAGCGTAGGCGAGAAGGGCTGTCACACCATCCTCCTCGATCAGTCTCACCATGGTGTCGCGGTTGTCCGCAGCGGTCCTGCCGACCCACTCCTCGCTGGAGCCGCCCCAGTGCGTCTCCATGCAGTAGCACCCTTGCCAAGCCGGGTTGTCGCGGAAGGCCTCGTCGTCGAAAAACCGCAGGTAGTCGCCCAGCCGCTCCCGCGTCAAATCCCGGATGTCGATCTCACCGATCTCGTCGAACCTCGCCAGCTCGGCGCGGGCCGCGGGATCGACTTGCAGGCGGAGACCGCGCAGGATCGCTTCACCTTCGCTCTGCAGGAGCCTGGAGGCCTGGCCGGATTCCTCGAAGCCGCCGCTCATCGTGACCCGACAGCCCAGGGCGGTGGGCTCGAGTTCCCAGGTGAGCAGGTGCGGGGACTCCGCGCCGAAGGCAGCAGCGAAAAGCCAGCGGCTTTCTAGGACCAAGCGTCGCGGCGGCTCCAGCTCCCGGACGGTTGACTCCTCCGCGACTGATCCGTCCTCGGACCGCCATTCCACCCGGCCTCCGGGACGCCATTCTCCGAAGGCTGCCTGTCCGTAGTACCAGGCGCGCGGCTCCTCTGGCGCCACCAGGGCACGCCACACTTCTTCGGGCGAGACATGCAGTTCCAGCTGCTTGACAACTCTCACGGGAACTGGAACATACGGCCCTCGACGCTAGGCGCCGTAGACCAGCCGGCCACCGACTATCGTCGCGGTCACGCGGCCGGCGTCGACCACAGTCACGTCGCACAAGTAGCCAGCCGCGAGGCGGCCAAGCTTCCGCTCCAGCCCGGCCGAGAAGGCAGCTCCGACCGTATAGGCCGCCAGCGCCTGCCTCTGGCTCAGGGCCTGCTCGGGATGCCAGCCCACCTCGCGGCGCCAGCTGGTGGCGGCGTGCAGGCAGGCCAGCGGGTCGGCGGATTCGACCGGCGCATCAGTCCCGAAGGCGAGGACCGCCCCCGCCCGCTGAAGCGCCCCCCAAGCGTGGGCATGAGCGGCCTGCTGGGGCCATTCGGCGTCGGTCAGCGGCCGGTCGGTGACCGCATGGATCGGCTGCATCGAGGCGATGACGCCGCCGGCGCGAAAGCGCGGCACGTCGTCAGGATGGACGAACTGGGCATGCTCCAGGCGCGGCCGCCAATCGGGACGCACCCCCGCCAGTGGCAGGAGCGCATCGAGCGCGCGCCGGACCGCACGCTCTCCGATGGCGTGCAGGCAGATGTTGAGACCGCCTCGAGCGCAGCGCCGGACGGCGTCTCGAAGGTCGTCCTGCGGCAGCGCCTCCACCCCGCTCCCATCCAGCATCTGGGCTGTGCGCGAGCCGAGCGAACCGTCCAGGAAGCCCTTGACCCCCCAGACGCGCAGCAGATCGTCGCCCAGCCCTGAGCGGACGCCCATCCGCTCCGCCTCGCCCAGCTGAGCCAGTGGCAGGTGATGGGTAACCCGCAGGGGCAGCCGGCGGGCGGCGTGCAGGCGCTGCAGTGCGGCGAAGCTGCGGCTGCCGTCGTACGACTGCACGGAAGTGAGGCCGAGCCGGCCAAGATGGCGCAGGCTGGCCAGTAGAGCGCTGTCGTACTGGGCAGCGGAAATTTCAGGCACTGCCGCTGCGACCAGGGCGATGGCGGATTCGCGGAGAATGCCTGTCGGCTCGCCGCTCGGCCAGCGGTCGATCACGCCGCCCTCCGGGTCGGACGTCCCGGCAGCGATGCCCGCCGCGCGGAGGGCGGCAGTGCTGAGCCAAGCGGAGTGACCGTCCGCGCGGTGCAGGAGGACCGGCCGCCCGGTCGCCGCGAGGTCCAAATCGTGTCTGTCAGGGAAGCTGGGATCGCGCCACCTGTCGTTGTACCAACCTCGACCCAGCAGCCAGGCGTCCGGCGGCAGGCGTTTGGCGCACCGGTTGACGCGTTCGAGCGCTTCTTCGCGGGAGCCCGCCCCGCTGAGATCAACCCCGAGCCGGCTCAGTGCCAGGGCCTCCAGGTGCAGGTGAGAGTCGCCTAGCCCCGGCCAAGCGTGCCCGCGAAGCTCGAGCACTTGAGCGTCGCGGCCGGCGACCGCGCGGGCGCCGGCGCCAGTGGCTAGGATGCGCCCGTCCGGCGCCGCCGTGATCTCCGGGCGGCAGCCGGCCAGGAGTACATTGCGGTCGCTCATGCTGGCTTGAGCCGCGGGTCTGCCTGCTGTTCAGGCACTCGGGGCCGGCTACTGTGGCAGCTCGCCGCCCGGGTTGGAGACCCGGCTGGAGAACGCCTGCTGCCAGCCGCCGACGCGGTCAACGGCGTCTTCCCACTCAACGATCGTCTCGAACGGCCTGTACATCGCGAAAGGGCGCAGCTGATTTACGTAGAAGTCGATCAGCGCTTGCGGCCTGTACTGCTCAGGCTCAAAGCGATTCCAGTGCACCATCTGCTCCAGCGGGCGGCGCCACTTCGCGCCCACCTCCTTGGCCGGATAGCCGATCGGAATGGTGCCGAAAGGCCGGGCGCTCGCCGGGAAGCCCAGGATCTCCCGCAGCTCTGCCGCTGTCCGTGTCTCGCCTCCGCCCGAGAGCCAGGCTGACGTCAGCCCGCAGGCGCTGGTCGCCAGCTGCAGGTTCTGGATGGCCGCGCCGAGTGAGCAGTAAAAGATGTTGTCGTTGTTGGCAGCGTATTCGTCCTGCCAGGCGGCAGCGCTGCCCTGGGGGAAGGCGGCCTTCCAGCGGGTATCGCCGAGGACCAGGATGATGGCACTCGTGTGGGCGAGAAAGCTCTTGTTGACGGCCGGAAAGCGCGTTACATGTTCGAGCAGGCGCTGACCCTGGCGGAGGAAGACTTGCAGCACTTGCTGCCGCACCTCCGGCTCGTCCACGCAGATGAAGTCCCAGGGCTGCGCATTGGCGCCGCTGGGCGCCCAGCGTCCAGCTTCCATGATGCGGAGCAAGGTCTCCCGCGAAACTGGTCGGCCGGGCTGGAACTTGCGCACGCTCCGCCGCCGCCGGATGGTCTCGAGCACGACGTCGTAAGGTTGCCCCGAGGGAAAGCGTGGGGCCTGCACGGCGGCGCTCGGCGTGTCAGGTAACAGCGCCACGATCCCCTCAGGCACTCCCGGCCGCTAATGTGGCAGCCTGCCGCCAGCCGGAGCGACACTGGCTGGGGAGGAAGGATTCGAACCCTCGATCTCCTGATCCAGAGTCAGGCGCCTTACCAGCTTGGCCACTCCCCAATGCCGGGCACCAATTGTAGCCGGGGCGCACAGGCACGCCAGGATGGATTGAGCGAGCTAGGACGCTGCCCGGTTGCCGACCCGTCCACCTGTCGCGCTGGCGGCTACTTCCTGGGCCTTGCTGGTGACCTGGATCGCCGCTTTTTGCGCCTCGCGCAGGACAGGCGTCGCCGCCCCTGTGCCCATAAGCACGCGGAAGCCGTTCTCGAGCAGCACGCTCGCCCGGTAGAGGTTGATCGACCAACCGACGCCCAGCACACGGGTGGAAAGCAGGCTGTTCGAGTTGGGGTTCCAATAGGCCGCCCGGATACGATCCCAGGTCGGCGGCCTGAAGTCGTAGGGAACGAGGCCGAATACCTTGCCGCTCCACGTGCGCTGAGCCTCCGGCTTGGCCATCTCCTGTGAGATGGCGGCTACCATGAGGCCAAAGCCGGCGACAGTTGTGAGGCGCCGCAGGCGCCGAGCAGTTCTCATGCTCTGATTATCCGCCCCGGGGCCGACAACTGTGTGCCGGAACCGGCAGCTGAGGCGTAACGGCTGCCGTTGAGATCGCGTTCTTTACAAGATCAAGGAAACCCGCACCTCGTTATGAATCGAAAAACCGCCTATCGGCGCTGGCTGCGCTGGCTGCTTCCCGGCCTGGAGGTGAAGCGCTGGCTTCTGCTTCTGATGGCTGCCATCCTGGTGATCGACCTCGGCGCCAGCTACGCCCTGAAGGCGGTGTACAGCGAGGTCACCTTCCCGGGCTGGGTGGCGACCCTGACCCTTCAGTTCTGGCCCAAGCCGGTCAGGGCTGCGATCTTCACAGTTGGCGGGCTCAGCGTTCTGGTCTTTGCCATCTTCATGCTGCAGCGCTCGGTCCTCGGGCCTTTCCTGCCCGGAGCGGAGAACGGACCCAGCACGATGGAGATGATTTACACGTTCCGCACCCGCCGCCGCGGCCCCCGGCTCGTCGCCATCGGCGGGGGCACAGGCATGTCGACCCTGCTGCGGGGCCTGAAGCAGTACACGAGCAACCTCGCGGCAGTGGTCACGGTCGCCGACGATGGTGGCTCCAGCGGCCGGCTGCGAGATGAGTACCGCATCCTTCCCCCCGGCGACTTCAGGCAGTGCCTGGTCGCTCTGGCGGATGCCGAACCGCTGGTGAAGGAGCTTTTCAACCTTCGCTTCAAGGAGGGCTCGCTCAACGGCCACTCCTTCGGAAACCTGTTCATCATGGCCATGGCGGAAGTCACTGGCAATTTCGAGACAGCTCTCCGCGAGTCCGGCCGCGTGCTCGCGGTCCGCGGCACCATCATTCCCTCCACGCTGCATGACGTGACGCTGGTCGCCAGCGTAAACGGGGCCTTCGTGGAGGGCGAGTCGAAGATCCCGAGACAGAACGCGCCCATCAGCCGTGTCTTCCTCAAGCCTGATGATGTCCTGCTCAACCCCGAGGCGGCGCTGGCCATCTCCCAGGCGGAGCTCATCGTGGTCGGCCCAGGCTCTCTTTACACCTCGATTCTGCCCAACCTGATGGTGCCGGGGATGATCCGCTGCATCCGCGAGTCACCGGCGCTCAAGGTCTTCGTTTGCAACCTGGCCTCCCAGCCTGGCGAGACTGACGGTTACCACGTCAGCCACTACCTGAAAACGCTGCACGATCACGTCGGAGAGAACCTCTTTGACTTCGTGTTGGTGAATTCGAACTCAAACCACGTGCCTACTGGAGGCCAGAACGTGGTGGTCTTCGACCACGAGCTGGCGGTTCGGCTGGCGGAGGGCTCCAAGTTCATTGGCGGGGACGTTGTCAACGTAAGCATCCCCTCCCACCATGACCCCGACAAACTGGCCAAGCTGATCATGAAGCGCGTCTGGGAGAGCTAGCGTCCGAGCCCTCTCCAGAGGCAGCCGACCAGAAGAACCTAGGCCGCCGCCTCTATCCGGGCGGCCTTACTCTCTGCCCGCCGACGCAAGTGTCGCGACCCCAGCTCCAGAGCCGCTGTGGCCCCTGCGACGTAGAGCAGGCCGAAGAGCGCGTCCACCACGTAGTGCTCACCCAGGTACACGATGGAGAACCACACTGCCGCGCTCCAGACGGCCAGAGCCAGGGCCAGCAGCCGGTAGCGGCGCCACGCGTAGACCGCCGCAAGGACCGGATAGGATGCGTGCAGCGAGGGAAAGGCGGCGTACTGGTTGGGGTTCATCTGTTCATAGACGGGAGAGATGAAGTACCCGATGTTGAGCTTCGTGACAGTCTCGTTGGTGACCTTGTGCACCTCACCTGGGTACTGCAACCAGGGCGGTGTGCTGGGGAAGAAGAGATAAGTCACAAAGGCGAGAGCAGACATCAGCAGCAGCGCCCAGACGAAGTGCCAGTAATGGCGGCGATCTCGAAGCCAGAAGATGAACCCGACAGCCACCGGCAGCGGGAAATGCAGGAAGTAAATGCCCATGCTGACCAGATCGACCCAGCCCACACTCCTGGGGATGTAGAAGGCCTGCTGCAGCCACTGGGTCGGCAGGGCTCCGCCAAAGAGCAGCTGCTCAGGCCCTGAAAGGTCGTGAGGGGCGAAGCCCGTCTTGGCGGCGAAGCCGCGCATCACTTCGTAGAGCAGGAACAGCAGCAAGAAAGGAACGAAGTCGAAGATGAACTGCTTGCCCCGGCCCAGCGCGGCTGCGATGACGAGGAGGGCCAGTACCACCCACTGGGGCTCGATGTCGATGCCGCGCCAGAGCATCACACCGAAGACCAGGCCGAGGTAGACGAGACTGCCGCCGAGCAGAAGGCGGGGGTGGCGCCTCAGAGTCGAGGCGTCGAGCCGGTCAGCTGAGGGAAATGAGCGTGGGTGGGCCAAGTCTGTGTAAACCAGAGGCGGCGGACAGCTTCTTCAGGCCGGAGACGCTGCTCCGAAGAATGCACCACAGAGGCAGAGCCACCGCGCGTTGGCTGACGGCAGAGACCGGCGGCATCAGGCGCGAACGAGCGCGATGGCGCCAATCTCGACTGTGACGCCCTTGGGCAGACCGCAAGCGCCGATGGCGGCCCGGGTGTGCTTACCCAGGTCGCCGAGCACCTGGACCAGGAGATCAGAGGCTCCGTTGGCAACAGTGGGTTGTTCCGTGAAGTCGGAAGTGCAGTTCACCCACACCGTCAGGTTCACAAGCCTTTCCACGTTGTCCAGCCCAACAGCACTTTCGAGCTGGGCCAGGAGGCTCAGCGCGCAGCAGCGGGCCGCCTGCTGGGCATGCACCAAGCCGACTTCATCCGGCACGCGCCCCGTGAGGAGTCTGCCGTCCTGACTGGCAACCTGACCGGAGATGTAAAGCAGGCAGCGGCCTTCGGCGACCGGGACCTGCACGGTGGGCACGTAGGAGGCCATGGCGGCGGGGGCGGCGGGCAACTGAAGGCCTAACTCCCTGAGGCGTTCTGAGGCGGAGCTCATCGCCTGGGAGTCTAGGGAAGTGCGCCCTCGGAAGATCGGTCAGTCTATCGTTTCCAGGCGAAGGAGACTCGTGCTCAAGTTCTATCCCGAACGTCCCAGGCCGGCTGCCTTCAGAGTGGTGGGGGATCTGGCGGTCACTGGCTGGACGGTCATCTGCCTGCTTGTCGGCCGCTGGCTGCACGACCAGATCTTGCGCCTGCGCCAGGTGGGTGACGCCCTCCACGGCGCGGGAGATGAGATCAACTCCGGCATCGGTCAGCTGAACAGCGGGTTCGGCCAGCTCAACGCGGTGCTCAAGGCCATCAAGGACAGCCCGCTCAGCCAGCTCCTGAACCTCCACAATCCAGCCGCCCTGCCCGGTTTGGCGCGGAGAGGAGATCAGCTGATCGCCGCAGCTGGCCAGCTGAACGCGGTTGTCGACGAGACTGCGCTCCTGCTGGGAGTCGTGGTGGCGGCCATCCCGATCTTTCTCATCACGGGCCCCTACGCAGTCTGGCGCTGGCGGGACGCCCGCGAGCGTGGCGCCGCCGTCGCCTACCTGGAACGGGCGGCGGCCAGCGGTCTCTCCGAACAGGCCAGCGCCCTACTCGCGTTTCGCGCCGTCAGCACGCTCTCCTTCACCCGTCTCCTGCGGGTGAGCCGCGATCCCGTCTCGGATCTGTTGGAGCATCGCTACGAGGCGCTCGCCGACGAGATGCTGCGCAGCACCGGGTTGCGGGGCGACCGCCACCGCCGGCCTGAGCGGCCGCCCACCCCGGAAGCCACTTCCCGCCGCTTCGAGCCGCCTTGGCTTCCGCCCGCCGCTGACAGCGAGCGAGATCGCTAGCCCAGAGGCTGGTAGTAGGCAGCGTTGGCCGGACTAGAGCTTGCGCGCTCGACCGGCGTAGGCGCCCATCGCGAGCACCAGCACCAGCAGTGACACCAGGCCAATCGCTATGAAAGGCGTTTCGGGGCCGTGCAGCAGGTACCGCGCCTCCGCCACTGGATTGAGGACCCGATTAGGGCCCGGGGCGCCAACCTGGGCTATCGGCTTCGGCGTCGGCACTGCGCCGCTGCCCGTTTGGGGAGCGCCGCCCGCGTCGCGATAGGACCAGAGAAACACAGCGTGGTCGACCGGTCGGAAGCTGGCGGCGTAGAGCACAGGCTGCGTACCGCGAGATACTGCCAGGGCGGTCACCGCGTGGATTGGCGGTTCCAGCGCGCGGAAGTGGCTGCCACCGTCGGTCGTCTGCCACAGCCCGCCGGCATCTGAACCACCGCCATCGCTGGCCGCATAGAACTGATCGCTCCTGTCCGAGAAGGCGAGGGCTGAGAAGTCGCCGGCCGGCAGCGCGGGGTCGCCGGTCAGCTGCTGCCAGCTACCGGCTCCATCACGGGAGCTGTAGAGGCCCGCGTTCGTACCCAGCAGAAGCGGCCGGGGCGATCCCTCTGGAGCGGGTCCGGCCGCCAGTGCGGACACCATGCTGCTGGCGCCTACGTCGTTGGCGGCGACTGCCCAGCTTTGGCCGCCGTCTCCGCTGGCAAAGAGGGGCAGCACCTCCTGGGCCCTGCTCGCGTCGGCCCCGATCACCAGCCGCGCCGGCTGTCCCGACTGCACCACTGCCACGGCGCTGACGCCGAGGGTCTGCGGTCCTGACGGTGTCAGGGGGGCGCCGTCGTGGCTGAGCAGTGCCCCCTGGTCGCTGCCGACCAGAGTCAAGCCCGGCCCGAACGCAATGGCCCTCACACTGCGCCCCTCGCTGCCCGATTGCAGGGCCCAGGTCTGGCCGCCGTCACCGCTGCGCCAGGCGCCGGCCCCATGCGTCCCGACGACAACGCTGCCGGCCTTGTAGGGATCGAAGACAACGCTGGTCACAGGGCCGCCGAGCTGGCGCTTCACCGGCTTCCAACTCTGACCTGCATCGGAGGTGCGGTAGAGGTTCCCGGCAGGAGTCCCGACCAACAGTGTTGCCGGCTCCGACGGACTTACGCCCAGTGCTAGCAGTGGTTCGTCGATTGCCTCGGGGAGCTGGGCCAGGCGCTGCCAGGTGTCATTGGGTGGCGGACCAGCAGCGGCCGGTGCAGCAGCCCCAAAAAGGGCCAGCACAGCCAGAATGATTGTCGCTCCAAGGCGTAGAGAAGACGGCGACACGCACTTCCGATTATGCCCCAAGACGGCTGTAAGCTCCGAGCCCGCAATTCCGTGCCTAGAATCCCGCTTGTGCTGGACAGGCTGCCGCACCGCTTTAGCGAGCTGCTCCTGAAGCCGCAGACCGCTCCCGATACCTATGTTTTCGCGTTGGCTCTGTTACCGTCGATCGTCGGCGGGATCCTTCTTTTCAAAGAACCGGCGGTCCTGCTTCTGGGCCTGGCAGTTGGAGTTGGCTGCATAGCTCAGATTCCTGTCCTCTTTCTAAAGCGCTTTGCCGGAGGCGCACCCCTGCTTTCGGCGGTGGTGGCGACCGCCCTCGTGGGCCCCAATACGCCGCTGCTGCTGGTGGCCGGCCTGGCCAGCGCCGCGGCTGCGGCTGAGCTCTTGCGAGCGCGTTTTCTACCTTCACTGAGGTTCCAGGTGGGCCTGGCTGCGTACGCCGCTGTGGTGATCGCCACGCAGGGCGCGCCTGCGGCCTATCTGAGGCCCGACCTCGCCACGCCAGCGCCTGAGCCGATCCGCCTCTGGCTGGAGTTCTACGGTGGCCGCAAGATGCCCATCGACATCACGCGGCTCTATCTGGGCAACGTCGCGGGGCCGGTCTTCGCCACTTCGCTGCTGGCCCAAGTCTTGGGGGCGGCCTGGCTCTGGTACGCGCGGCGGCTGAGCTTGGTGGCAGTCTTGGGCAGCCTTATTGCCGGCACCGCCGTAACGCTCGCCTTCGGCTGGGCACCCGGTTATCAGCTGGTCAGCGGGCCGCTCTGGTTTGGCCTAGCGCTGCTTCTGGGCGATCGGCTCAACCTGCCCCGAAACCAGCTGCTGCAGTTGCTGGCCGGGCTGCTCGGCGGCGGCGCAGCGTTGGCCGTGCGCTCACGAGGGTATGCGATCGAAGGGTCGTTGGTGGCCGTCGCAGCTGTGCAACTGGCCTCGGCGGTCGTCTCAGCCGGAGCTAGGGGCTTGGCAGCCTCGGCCCGGCCAAAGGAGCGGCTGTTGCCGCCTTCGGCACGATCGGCCTCCTGGAAGGCCTGACAAACATCGCTCTGAAACGCCAGCGAAGTATCGTGCCTGCTACACCGATGTCGGACTTTGGCCGAGCGAGGGCGGACTGTCGGCATTCAAGCTGGGGCTGGCCGGCGTGAGCACGAATTGAGGGTTCCCAAAGAGCTCGGTCAAGTAGGAACCGCTGAGGAGCGCGTGGGCGCTCCGCGCTTACTGTTGCAGACGCCCCGCTTCAGCCGTCTGACCGCCGCCATTCTGGTCTCTTCAGTTGGCGACCCGATGACGCTGACGCTGACACTGGTCATCGCCTGGCGGTCGCTGGGGGCCATCGGGATCGGCCTTGCCTACGTGTGCCGGGTAGGAGCCACGCTGGCGGTAGGAGGGCTGCTGGGTCGTGCCGCCGACCGCTGGGATCGCCGCCGACTGGTTGTCGGTCTGGAAGCGCTTCGCTGCCTGGCGCTACTGTTGCTGCCCTTCGCCGTGCCGCTTTCGCCGCTCACCATATTTCCCTGTTTGGTGGTCTTGGGTGCCGCCGAAGCCATCGTGCAATCCGCGCGCCAGGCGGCTGTGCCCGAGCTGGTCAAGGACAACCAGATCGAGACCGCCAACTCAATACTCCTGCTGGCGCTTTCAACCGCTCAGGCCCTCGGCTTCGCCCTTGCCGGCGCCCTGCTTGCCCGCTGGCCACAGGCACTCTGGCTCTTCTGGCTCGACGCCGCCACCTTCGCGGTCAGCGGCATGCTGGTCGCCACCATCCCCGGACTCGGTGGCGGCATCCAGCTCGCACGATTGGGCAGCGGATTGCGCGTAGCCTTCGCGGTCCGCCCGGCTCGAGCGTTGCTGATCGTAGCGGCCATTGCCAGCGTTCTCATCGGTTCGGCCACGCCGGCACTGCTGCCCCTGGCTTATCAGTTCCCCGGCAACGGCCCTTCGACCTACGCACTACTCCAAATCGCGCTAATCGTCGGCATCGTAGTGGGCAGTCTGGTGGCCGGACGCCTTGCCTCGGCCTGGCTGCGGCCGGCCATGGCGCTCTCTTTCCTAATTTTCGCCACCGGCTGCGCGGCGCTCGCGGGCCTTGGCTCAATGCGCGTTCCAGGCCTGCCCCCAGCTTTGGTTGCCGTGGGCGTGACCGGTATGGCCAACGCTCTTTACGCGGTCGCCAACGCGAGCTCGATCATGCGTGCCGCAGACAGCGTCAACCGGGGCACGCTACTGACGGCCCGCTTTGTCATTGCCCAGGCGGCCCTCTTGGTGGGAGTGGCGGTGGGCGCAGTTGCTGTCACCCTGGCCGGCCCGCACTGGACATTTGCCGCCACTGCCACCGGCATGGCGCTGCTAGGGGTCACCTACATCCGAATGCTGCGTCGCTCGCCGCCGGCTGGTGCGCAGCAGACCGCCGCCAGCTAGGGCCGGCTTTTCCGGTCGATGCCGGACCGGCTGATCCTCAGCCTTGGTTGGGGTCTTGCAGGGCACGGTGAAGCTGATAGCGGTCCCCCGTGGACCGCGTTTTGCCAGCCAGATCTGCCCGCCGAACGAGCGCTCGACCACCAGTCGGCTCAGGTGCAGACCAATACCCAGGCCCCCCATCGCCCGGTGCCGGCCTGCCCGGCTCTGGCTGAAGGTGGCGGCCAGGAGGTCTTCCGGCAACCCGGTGCCGTCGTCGCTGACAGTGACCTCACACCAGTCAGGCCAGCCGGCCGTCCGGTTGGCTCGCACCTCAACTCGGCTGCAGGCGGCGTGCTCGAGCGCATTGCCGATCAGATTCGTCAGCACCTGCTGCAGGTGGGCCGGCTCGCAGCGGAGGATCATCGGGGGTGACTTTTCGTCGCAGACGACGACGCTGGCTGCCTTCTCATAGGCGTGGGACAGCAGCTGCACAACCCTCTGAACGGCAGGACAGAGGTCGACTTCTTCAACGGCGGCGCTGGTGGGATCGTCCATCTCCAGCCTGGCGATGAGCAGCTGCGCCTCCACCACGCGGAGCAGCCGCTCGGCCTGATCGTTGGCAGCGATCAGGGCAGCGCGCCGCTCATCGGCCGGCAGGCGCTCATCCCACTGCACCAGCGAAGCCATGAGGCCTCGGATGGCCGCCGCCGGGCTGCGAAGCTCATGGCCGATGGCGCGCAGCATGAGGTCTCTCTCCTCCTCGGCGGCCCGCTGCCGGGTCACGTCCTCGTGCAGGGTGAGGACGCCGGCCGGATGGTCCCGGGAAGCCGGAACCATCAGGCGCTGGATCCGGAGGTTGACGCCGTTACGTTTCAGGACGAGGCTGGTGGCGCCCGTCTCCGCATCGACCTCGCTCCCCTCGGCCCCGCCGGCCAGGTCCAACAGCCGCTCGGACCTGGCACCCTCCAAGCTCTTCGCCTCGACGCCATAGAGTCGCTCCAAAGCCGGGTTGGCAAAGGCGATGCGGCCGTCGGCGCCTTCCAGCATGACCCCGATCGGCGTATTGGCCAGGATGGTTCCCAGGGTGGTCGCCTGGCGGTCCAAAGCTTCCACCAGTTGGGCGTTGCTGAGCGCCAGGCCCACGTGGGCAGCCACATCCTGCAGCAGATGGGTGTGCCAGCTGCTGAAGGCGCCCTGACGGTAAGACTGAATGGAGAGGAGAGCGCGGATCCGGCCCTCCTGCCTGACGGGTACCCAGAGGACTGAGCGGGCGGGCCGGGCTCGGCGGCTCCCAGTCGTCTCCTGGAGGGCCACCTGAGGGGCACCGTCCAGCCCCTGGCTTGGCTTGTGTGCGCCCCCCTTCCAGGGCGGGTAGTCCGCTAGCACCGGCCGGCCGGAACGAAAAGCTTCCCGGGCGGGCCCTGCGCCGGCTAGCGGGATCGTGGCCGGCGGCTGCGGTCGGCCGAGATCGATTGCGTAAGAGTGCGCCACAGGGACTTCGAGACCGGCCTCGAGCGCCACCGGGCCTTCGAGATCGGCCTCGAGCACCGCCAGCACCACCGAGTCGAACGCGAGGTGGCGGCTCAGCTCGGCCTGCAGCGTTCGCACTATCATCCAGGGATCAAGCCGGGTGGCCAGCTCGCGGCCCACCGCCTCGACCACCTCCAGGTGATGGCGGTTGGCTTCCAGAGCGGCATAGGACCGGGCATTGCTCAGAGCCAGGGCCACTTGGTCCGCGACCTGGCCCAGGAAGGCGAGGGTGGAGTGCTCATAGACATCAGGCTCACGGCTTTTCACGGTCAGCACAGCCTCGATCTCCGTCGAACCCTTCACCGGCACGAGCGCGGCGGAAGGATAACCATTGCCAGTTGTTGCATCCGGCTCCAACAGCGACTGTCCAGTGCTCAGCACCGCCCTGGCAGTGGCCAGGCCGGACGACCGCAAGGACATCACCCTCTCTGCCGCGCGAGTCTGCGGCGAGACCGTCAGAACCCGGGCTCGAGATCCTTGGGGTAAGACAAGTTCGAGCTGGTCCAGGGGGACCCGAGGGCCCAACGTTTCGCGCAAAGCGCCCACGATCCCTAGTTCGTCGCGCGTGACAGCCAAAGCGCGGCCGATCTCGTTGAGAGCGCTCAGGCTTAGAGCCTGATTGCGGGTCAACTCGTTTAGATAGGCGTTGCTGACAAGCACGCCGAGCTGGGCGTGCACCTCGCCTAGGAAGCGCATCTCCTCGGGAGGAACGCTCCGGCGCGCGAACAGCTGATAGATGACCGCGCCGACCAGGTCCTGGTGGTGGAG